>DAOWKH010000032.1 GCA_030639955.1 Candidatus Omnitrophota bacterium
ACTTGAGAAGATAAAAGAAGACATCGAACTCTTAAAGAAAAAGTCAGGTATCTCATGCAATTAACGCAAACTACACTATTTGAGGATATAGTCAATGTGCCACCAACAGAAGGTATAAAGTATGCAGGTTCTAAATTGAAACTTTTACCATACATTCTCCAACTTATACATGAGATAAAACCTAAAATTATTCTCGATGGATTTTCTGGTACAACAAGGGTCTCACAGGCCCTCGCTCAATTGGGCTATCAGGTTATTGCAAATGATACTGCCATTTGGTCAAAGGTACTTGGCACTTGTTATTTGTTAAATAAATATCCAAGAGATCACTACAAAGAGCTTATTGAACACCTAAATTCATTGCCCGGAAAAGATGGATGGTTCACTGAAAATTATGGCGGAAGGTCCAATGGAGGTTCTGCTAGGCAAGCTGACGACCTAAAAAAACCTTGGCAGATTCATAACACGCGAAAGCTTGACGCGATACGGGAAGAAATTGATAAACTCGAATTGAGCGAAGAAGAAAAATCCGTTGTTTTAACAAGCCTTATACTTGCATTAGATTCGGTGGATAGCACAATTGGTCATTACGCCGCTTACCTAAACGAATGGTCTACGCGTTCTTATAATAATATGGTTCTCAAAATTCCAAAGTTAATTGTTTCAGGTTGTGATCATCTTGTTCTGCAAGATGATATTTTTAATGTCCTTAATTCTACCGATGTAGATTTGGCATACTTCGATCCTCCTTATGGTTCTAACAATGGGAAAATGCCTCCTTCAAGGGTCAGATATGCTGCTTATTATCATATATGGATAACCGTTTGTTTGAATGACAGGCCAAATCTATTTGGTAAAGCAAAAAGGCGAACCGATACATCAGACAGAATTGCGGCATCAGTCTTTGAGGAATTTCGTAGAAATGAAAAAACAGGGAGATTTATTGCTGTGGAGGCAATTGAACGTCTTATAAAAACAGTAAATGCCAAACACATAATACTATCATATAGTTCTGGCGGAAGGGCTACTGCGATGGATTTAAATGAATCTATCTGTAAAGTCGGCAAGATTAAAAAAATTGTAGAAGTTGATTATAAAAAAAATGTGATGGCAGGAATGAAATGGACTAATGAGTGGATCAAAGAAGCAGAACAACCGCATAAAGAATTTCTATTCCTAATTGAGAAAAGTTAAATGCCTAACAAGGCGCTTTACCTGACCCCGAAGCATCGGGGCAGGTGAGCTTGAATGTTAGATGGGAACTAAATATATGAGAAAAAAAATGACTGAGATAATCCCTCCAGAAATTATCAGCAATAAGATATTTCTTATTCGTGGGAAAAGGGTGATGCTTGATAGAGACTTGGCAGCATTATATGGGGTAGAGACCAGGATATTGAATCAAGCCGTAAAAAGAAACAGTGACCGTTTCCCTGGCGATTTTATGTGTGAACTTAAACGAGATGAGATTATGAGGATATCACAAATTGTGACATCCTCTGAAATTAAATATTCAAAAAGAGTTCACGTTTTTACGCAGGAAGGGGTTGCGATGCTCTCAAGTGTCCTCAACAGCAAAAGAGCTATACAAGTGAATATTCAGATTATGAGAGCATTTGTTAAGTTGCGCGTAGTATTGTCGACTCATAAAGATCTTCAGCGAAAGATTAATGATATCGAAAAGAAAATGAAAGATAAGTTTAATGTATATGACAAACAGTTTGAAATTATCTTTAACGCATTTGAAGAGCTTAAGACACTTTTGATAGAATCACCTAAGAAACCGAAACGAAGAATAGGATTTCATCACGATTGAAATAAGAACCATCTAACAACGCGCTGCACCTGACTGTTCGCCTTTCGGCGTCGGTTCCGGCAGTTGATTTCAAGCATTAAAGTTAAAAAAGTGAAATAAGAGAATGAAATTTGGCTGAATATTTAACTTGACATATTAAATATTAAGGCAATGATTTCGTCCTATGTTCCTATTTACTCGGATTTAATGACGCTCAGTCCCTGCTCAATTACAATTGGAAAACCATCCTGAGTATGCAGAAATAAAAGGTGGGGGTGTTTACAGAAAAACTATGCCTGAACTTCCCGAAATAGAAACAATCAAGAGAGATTTAGAGAATATAATTATCGGCAAAAGGATTAAGGATGTAGAGGTAAAGGTTGCCAGAATTATAAAAGAGCCGAGCGTAGAGAATTTTATCAAAGGTGTGCAAAACAAAGAAATTAAAGAAGTTCTTCGCCGCGGCAAGGTGCTTATTCTAAAACTCTCTGCCCAATATTTGGTTATTCATTTACGGATGACCGGCCAGATTATTTATGGAGATAAGCAGGAAAAGAGCAAAATTGTTTTTCTGCTTTCCGATGGCAAATATCTAAATTTTCTTGACCAGCGAGTAATGGGAGAGATAAAATTAATTAATGACTGGCGGGATTTGCCGTTTATTAAACAAATGGGTCCTGAGCCGTTGGATAAAGGGTTTAGCTTAGAAAAATTTCAAGAGATGCTAAAAGGGAAGAAAACAAAGATAAAACCCCTTTTAATGGACCAGGGATTTATTGCCGGGATTGGCAATCTTTATGCTGTTGAAATATTATTCAGGGCAAAGGCGAATCCCTTGCGTCCCGCAAATAGCCTGGTTTTGTCGGAGATAAAGAAAATCTATTCAGCAATTAAAGAGGTTTTAGAAGAGGGAATTTGGCATCGGGGTTCATCAGTAGATACCTATCGCGATGCCCGCGGAGAAAAGGGAAAATTTGAACAAAGGATTCGGGTTTATGGCCGAAAAGGAGAACCCTGCTTTGGATGCGGAGACCCTATTGAGAAGATAACTTTGGGCGGGCGGGGAACATATTTTTGTCCAAAATGCCAGAAATGACAACGCAAAAAATGTTACAAATTCAAGCGAAGATTGTCTCCAATACTCAGGTAGCCGAGAATTATTTTAAGATGTGTTTAGATGCTCCGTTAGTTGCTCAAAAGGCAGAGCCGGGGCAGTTTATTTATATCAAGACCAGTAATAATTATAAACCACTTTTGAGAAGAGCGTTTAGTATACATAGCATCGGTTATCGGTTATTGGTTATCGGTTATCGCCAGAAAAGGCAAAGTCAAAGCCAAAAACCTAACACTCTTGAGCTTCTTTACAAAGTGCGGGGGATAGGAACAGAGATTTTGGCAGAGAAGAAAGCAGGAGAAGAATTAGATATTATCGGTCCTCTGGGAAAAGGATTCAATATAATATCAAATATCAAATATCAAAAATCAAAAATTATATTGATTGGAGGGGGAATTGGAATAGCGCCGTTAGTTTTTCTATCAGAAAAACTAACGAAATCAAAAATCAAAAATCAAAAATCAAAAATAACTGTATTATTGGGTGCAGAGACAAAGGAAAAGATTTTGTGTAAAAATGACTTTGAGAAATTAGGTTGTGAGGTAAAAATAGCTACCGAAGATGGCTCGCAGGGCTTTAAAGGCAAAGTTACAGAGTTGTTGGCCAAGGGGCTATTAGCAATAAGCCATTTGCCAGCCTCGCCAGCTTGGCTAGGCGGGCCATTTGCTATTTATGCTTGCGGTCCCACCCCAATGCTAAAAGAGATAGCCCAAATTAGCCAACGAAATAAGATTCCTTGTCAGGTTTCTTTAGAAGAAAAGATGGCTTGCGGGATTGGCGCCTGCCGCGGATGCGTAATAAAAGTCAAAAATTATAAAGACGAAGAGAATTTTATCTATAAACGAGTGTGCAAGGATGGGCCGGTATTTGATGCCCAGGAAATAATCTGGTAATGAGATGTTGTATTATCTTATTGACGGCTATAATGTAATTAGGCAGATGAGTTTTTTGAGTGGCAAGACCTTACGCGGCGAAAGAGAGGGATTAATAAGATTTATTAAGGAAAAAAAGCCCCAGGGTAAAAACAGGGTTGCTATTGTTTTCGATGGGCAGAGAGGAGTTTCTTCGCCTCCTCAGCAGAATAGCGAAATAAAGGTAATTTTTACCAAAAACATCTCGGCCGATGAGAAGATTAAGAAAATGGTGGAGAAAGGAGATGCGAAACAAATGGTAGTGGTCAGCGATGATAAAGAGATAAAATTTTGTGTGCGCAATTTAGGAGCAAAGGTTTTATCGGTAAAAGAATTTATAGAGAAAGGCCTTCCCAATCGCAGACCTACTGGGAAAAAGATGATTTCTCCACAAGAAAAGAAGCTACCTTCGCAGACAAAAGAAATCACGCAGGAGCTGGAAAGATTATGGCTGAAATAAAGCTCTCTTTAGAGACGGAGATTGGTAGGATAAAGTTAAAAAATCCAGTGATGGTTGCTTCGGGGACATTTGGCTATGGCGAGGAGTTTGCCGAATTGGTAGATTTAAAAAAGCTCGGAGCAATTGTAACCAAGACAATAACCTTAAAGCCCAGAGAGGGAAATCCACCCCCGCGTATCGTTGAAACCCCTTGCGGGATGCTGAATGCCATTGGTTTGGAAAATCCCGGGTTAGAAGATTTTATTAAGGAAAAGCTGTCTTTTTTAAAGAAAATTGGAGTGCCGATAATTGTAAGTATTGGCGGAGATGAGATTAAAGAGTTTGTTGAGCTTGCCCGCAGATTAGATAAAGAAAAGGGAATTAGCGGATTAGAGTTAAATATTTCCTGCCCGAATGTCTCTGCAGACCGAAAACCGCCGCCGAAGGCGAGCCTCGCCAAAGGCGGGAAAACCGAAAACCGAAAACCGCAATTAATTGCCAAAGATGAGGATGCGACTTATGAGTTAGTAAAAGCAGTGCGGCAGGCAACCAATCTATCCCTGATTACTAAACTTTCTCCCAATGTTGCTGATATTGTGGCTATTGGTAAAGCCGCAGTCGAAGGAGGAAGCGATGCCCTTTCGTTAATAAATACATTTTCGGGGATGGCGATTGATATAGAGACCAGAAAGCCGAGATTAGGGAACATTATCGGCGGATTAAGTGGCCCGGCAATAAAACCCCTGGCTCTAAAAGCGGTCTGGGAGACAGCTCAGCAGATAGATATTCCGATTATCGGAATGGGGGGGATTATGAATTGGCAGGACGCCTTAGAATTTATCATCGCCGGGGCTAGCGCCGTTGCTATCGGCACAGCCAATTTTATCAATCCCCACTCAGCAGTAGAAATCGCCCAGGGAATAGAGGACTATTTGAGAAAAAATAGGATAAAAAGCATTCAGGAATTATGGAGAACTGTTCTCCGTAACTTTTCTTAAAAATGTTTTCTTTGAGCACAAAATCTATTCAGATTATGGGGATTGTTAATGTTACCCCGGATTCTTTTTATGACGGTGGGAGGTATTATAAAAAGGAAGCAGCGATTAGACAGGGTTTGCATTTGGCAAACGAGGGAGCAGATATTATTGATATTGGCGGAGAATCCTCTCGTCCCGGGGCAAAGCCGGTTTCCCCAAAAGAAGAATTAAGCAGAGTGATTCCGGTAATTGAAGGGCTAAGAAAAAGAAGTAAAATTCCCATTTCCATCGATACCTATAAAAGCAAGGTTGCCGAAGAAGCTTTGAAATCCGGGGCTAATGTTATCAATGATATTTCTGGCTTACGCATGGATAAAAAAATGGCAGAGGTAGCTCGAAAATATGATGCCCCCATAATCCTGATGCATATGCAGGGGACGCCGCAGAATATGCAAAAGAATCTTTCTTATAAAGATGTTGTTGCCGAGATTTATGATTTTCTAAAGCAGCGAATAAACTTTGCCAAAAAGCATGGGATTAAAGCAAAGAAAATTATTATTGACCCGGGTATTGGTTTTGGCAAGACAGTAGAGCATAATCTTTTAATCATTAAGCATCTGAGAAAGTTTAAAGCCCTCAAAAAACCCATCTTAATCGGTGTTTCGCGCAAGTCGTTTATTGGCAAAATTCTTGAACTGCCCGAAGAACAGAGATTGGAGGGGACATTAGCGGCGGTCTGCGTTTCTATTTTAAACGGAGCAAATATTCTAAGAGTGCATAATGTTAAAGAAATAAAAAGAGCAACCGACGTTGTAAAGGCAATAAATAATGTATTTCCCTTGTCCTGAAAAATCTTTTCCCCTTGCTGAGGTTTTAGATTGGCTAAAATATCAAAAAACCTTTGTGCTTTTGGAAACGACAAGAAATGACCCTCAGAATTATCTCTCCTATATTTTTACTGACCCGCTAAATGTTATTACCTGCTATAAACCCGCCGAGATAAGAAATGCCTTTGGACAGCTCGAGACCTATCTGAATTCTAATTATTATGCCGCCGGTTTTTTTTCTTATGAAATGGGCTATGGTTTTGAAAATTTATATAAAGTAAGAAAATCTTATAAGTCCCCCTTAATCTGGTTAGGCATTTTTAAATCGGCAATTGTCTTTGACCATCAGACAAATAAGTTTTCAGATAATAACCATCCGCCCTTAAAAAAAATCAAACAGCAATCCAAGTATCAAATAAGCAATCTAAGATTAAACATTAGCCAGAGGTCGTATATTAATTCTATAAAGGAAATCAGAAAATTGCTCAGGCAAGGTGACACCTACGAAGTGAACTATACAATGAAATACAAATTTGATTTTGGGGGTTCGCCCTATAAGTTATATCAGGATTTACGCAATAGCCAGTCGGTTGCCTACAGCGCCTTTATAAAGACAGAGGATTTTAAGATTCTTTCTTTTTCACCGGAGTTGTTTTTTAGAAAGAAGGACAGAGATATTCAAACCAGACCAATGAAGGGAACTATTAGGCGGGGGAGAGATTTAAACGAGGATAGCTTAAAGAAAGATAGATTGAAGTACGATGAGAAGAATAACGCCGAGAATCTGATGATTGTAGATTTATTTAGAAATGACTTAGGAAGAGTTTCAGAAACAAACAGCGTGAAGGTGGAAGACATATTTTGTGTAGAGAAATACGAAACCCTTTTTCAGATGACCTCCACAGTAAAGAGTATTTTAAAGGACGATGTCAGGTTTTATGAGTTGTTTAGGATGCTTTTTCCTTCCGGTTCGGTAACCGGCGCCCCCAAGATTCGCACAATGCAGATTATAAAGGAGATTGAAAAAGAAGAACGAGGTGTTTACACCGGAGCAATCGGGTTATTCAAGCCAGATGCAGAGGCAGTATTCAATGTCGCAATCCGCACCATTTTACTTGAAGGAAAAAAAGGCGAGATGGGCGTAGGCAGTGGGATTGTCTACGATTCTGAACCAGAACAGGAATATAAAGAGTGTTTGTTAAAAGCCAATTTTTTGACTAGTCCCCAGAAAGAGTTTCAATTGATTGAAACGATGCTTTGGTCAAAAAGATTTTTTTTCCTTTTAAACTCTCATCTAAAACGTTTAAAAGAATCAGCAGAATACTTTGATTTCTGCTATGATGAAAATTATCTAAAGAAAGCCCTTTTGCGGATAAAAAAGAGGTTTAAGCCAAATTTTTCTTATCGCGTTCGGGTCTTGCTTTTTAAGAATGGGGATATCTCCATAACCTATCGTTGCCAAAAAAAGAAAAATACTTATCGTGCATTTATTGCTATTTCTGAGCAGAAAACAAACTCCCGGGATATTTTTTTACATCACAAAACTACCCAGCGTCGGCTATACGATAATGAATATAAAAAATATAGAAAATCAGGCTATTATGATGTCCTTTTTAGAAACGAGAGAGATGAAATAACCGAGGGAGCAATCTCTAATATTTTTATCAAAGCAAAAGGGAAATACTATACTCCACCGCTTAGTTGCGGGCTTTTGAACGGCGCCTATCGGAGATATCTTTTAGACAAAAAAAGAAATGTTCAGGAGAAGGTATTGACTTTAAAAGATATTCAGAATGCCGATGAAATATATCTTGTTAATTCTGTCCGAGGTATGATGAGGGTTTACCCTGTTAAATAATTTCGCTGAAAGCGAAATTCCGCCATAGGCGGATTTAACAGGGTGGAGATTGATGAAAGAGCCAAGATTAGTAGAGATTGAAGACGCCCAGAGGGTTATCTTTGTTGGCGATACGCACGGGGATTTAGAGGCATCGCGAAAGGTGGTCCGAGATTATCTGAAGCCGGGCAATGTGCTGATTTTTTTAGGGGATTATGTTGACCGCGGGTTTTTCTCTAAAGAAAATCTGGATTTTTTATTGAAGACCAAGGTTGACAATCCCTCTCAGATTTATCTCTTGCAGGGAAATCACGAGGGGCATCGCATATTAGAACTCTCTCCTGCTGATTTTTGGGAAGGGTTAGACAGCAAGTCGTACAACCTTTATGCCTCCATAGTGGAGAAATTTTCTTTAGTGGCAGTAACCAAAGATATTATAGCTTTACATGGAGTTTTACCCGATGTTGAAAATTTAGAAGAAATAAGTCAGATAGAATTGGGAAGTGAGAAGTGGGAACAGATAACCTGGGGCGATTTTACCGAGAGGGAAGGAGAGCAATTGGCTTTTATCTCTGCTGGACGACCCTTATTTGGCCGGAATTGGTTTTTAAGAATAATGAATAAATTGGACAAGAAGGTTTTGATAAGGTCGCACCAACCCCGCGCTCCCCAGTTTATGTTTAACAATAAATGCCTGACAATTTTTACCTCTTCGGCCTATGGCCGAGAGAGGACAATCGCCATTGCTGATTTAAATAAGCCCTTAAAAGACGCTCGGGACTTGGAGATTAAAGTGATTTAAGGAATGAAAGGCCCCGTTGATAGTTTATCTTTTTAAAATTTTTCTTGATAGAAATGCAAAAATAGTTATACTATAATTGTAAGTATTGCATAAATGGTAAGATAAATTTTCGCAGCCTATTTTTTAAAAGTATCGATACTATTGATAATTCATCAGTGATAATATGAAAAACAAACTTATTGTCAGTTTAGATGTGCCGGATTTAAGGACAGCCGAGAGATTGATTGATGAACTCTCGCCCTTGGTAGAAATATTTAAGATAGGCAGCCAACTGTTCACTGCCACCGGCCCCAAGATTATTGATTTAATTCACAAGAAAGAAAGAAAGGTCTTTTTGGATTTGAAGTTTTACGATATCCCCAATACAGTAAGTGAGGCAGCGCGAGCGGTAACGAGATTAGGGGTATTTATGTTTAATGTGCATAGTACAGGTGGCTCCGAGATGATGCAGGCGGCGGCAGAGGCAGCCGGCGAGGAAGCGGAAAAATTAAAAGTTAAAAAACCGCTTATTTTAGGGGTTACCCTACTTACCAGTTTTAATCAACAAATGCTGGCAGAAATGTGTGTAAGGAAACAGATAGATGATTATGTTTTATATTTAGCCCAGCAGGCAAAAAAAGCCGGTTTAGAGGGTATAGTTGCTTCTGCCAAGGAATTGAGATTTTTGCGGGAGAATCTGGGGGAGAGTTTTATAATGGTTGTGCCGGGAATAAGATTGCAAATGGCCCGCCTAGCCGAGTCGGCGAGGCTGGCAAATAGCAAATGGCAAATGGCAAGCCAAAGAATGAATGGAAAAGATGACCAAAAGAGGGTATCTACGCCGGCAGAAGCGATAAATAACGGAGCGGATTATATTGTTGTAGGCAGGCCGATTATTGCGGCTAAATCTCCTACCGAAGCGGCCAAGCAAATAATCGGACACCTCGGGGGACACCTCGCAGGTGTATGAAACTTCTCTCACCTGCGAGGTGGGAAAGGTGAAGAAAGAGGTGAAGAAGGTGAACGAAAAAGAGATTTTACAAATTTTCCAGAAATGCGGAGCTTTATTGAAAGGACATTTCGAACTCTCCTCGGGGTTGCATAGCGAGAAGTATTTACAATGCGCCCTAATTTTGCAGTATCCTCACTATGCCTCTTTATTGGGCGAGGCGCTCGCCAAAAAGTTCTTTTCCCAAAGGCCTACCGGGCAAAAAATAGATGTAGTTGTCGGACCGGCTTTGGGAGGAATAATCATTACCTACGAAGTAGCCAGGTTTCTTAATGTGCGGGCTTTATTTGCTGAACGCCAACAGGGAAAAATGCTCTTACGGCGCGGATTTGAGATTAATAAAGGAGAAAAAGTTTTAGTAATTGAGGATGTAATTACTACTGCTAAATCAATAAAAGAGGTCATTAATTTAGTGAAAGAAAAGGGAGGAGAAGTAGTAAATATCGGAGCGATTGTTGACCGCACTGATAAAGACATCAGTTGGCTTCCAGAATTTCTCCAGTATGATTTTTTGCTCAAACTGGATATAAAAACCTTTTC
>DAOWKH010000090.1 GCA_030639955.1 Candidatus Omnitrophota bacterium
GAATTGAAGAGGATAAGTAAACCGGTGAAGGATAGAAAGGAAATCGCCCAGGTTGCCTCAGTTGCCGCTAATAATGATTCTACCATTGGCAATCTGATTGCTGACGCAATGGAGAAGGTAGGTAAGGATGGAGTAATCACTGTGGAAGAAGCAAAGACAATGGAAACGGATTTAGATGTGGTAGAAGGGATGCAGTTTGACCAGGGTTATCTTTCGCCTTATTTTGTCACCGACGCCGAAAAGATGGAGGTTTCTCTGGAAGATCCCTATATTTTGATTCACGAGAAAAAGATTTCGGTGCTTAAAGATATGCTTCCTTTGTTAGAGAAACTCGCCCGCACCGGTAAACCCCTATTGATTATTGCTGAAGATGTAGAAGGAGAGGCCTTAGCGACCTTAGTAGTAAATAAAATAAGAGGAACTTTGGCCTGCGTAGCGGTAAAAGCCCCTGGTTTTGGTGACCGCCGAAAGGCAATGTTAGATGACATTGCTGCACTTACCGGCGGAAAGGCGATTACTGAGGATTTGGGAATAAAATTGGAGAATATCGACCTCAAGGATTTGGGAAGGGCAAAGAGAATTAGTGTTGATAAGGAGAATACTACTATTGTTGAAGGAAGCGGGAAGAGTTCAGATATCTCGGGAAGAATTGCCCAGATCAAAAAGCAAATTGAGGAATCTACCTCTGATTATGATAAAGAAAAGCTTCAGGAGAGATTGGCAAAGCTTGCCGGCGGAGTAGCAGTGATTAATGTGGGAGCAAGCACCGAGACCGAGATGAAGGAAAAGAAGGCGAGGGTTGAGGATGCTCTGCACGCCACTCGCGCCGCAGTAGAGGAAGGTATTATCCCCGGCGGCGGGGTAGCCTTATTGCGGGCTTCTAAGAGTTTGGATGAGTTGCGATTGCGCGCTGATGAGAAGATTGGCCGCCAGATAATTAAACGGGCATTGGAAGAACCGATAAGGCAGATTATCAATAATGCCGGAATGGAGGGCTCGGTAGTGGTAGAAAAGGTTAAGCATGAAAAGACCAATGTCGGGTATGATGTCTTAAAAGAGGACTATGTAGATATGATTGAGTCCGGAGTCATTGACCCCACCAAGGTTACCCGCACCGCCTTAGAAAATGCGGCAAGCATTTCGGCTTTATTAGTTACTACCGAGGCCTTGATTACTGATATTCCCGAGAAAGAAAAATCAGCAATGCCTCCAATGCCTCCAGGCGGGGGAATGGGCGGAGGGATGTATTAATAGACATACTATAAAAATCAGTATGTCTGATTACAACGATTAAAAAAATAGATTACAGCGATTATTTATTGAAGAGAGAAATCTCCGTAATCTTTTGTAATCTCTGTAATCAGCTATAACGAAGTTATAGCAGGAGGAATAAAATGAACTTGAAGCCATTGGGTGATCATATTATTGTTAAAAGATTAGAAGCAGAAAACAAAACAAAGGGTGGGATTGTAATTCCGGATACCGCCAAAGAAAAGCCCCAGCAGGGAAAGGTAATTGCCGCCGGTAAAGGGAAGATGCTCGAGGACGGCAAGGTTATCCCTCTGGAGGTAAAAAAAGGAAATAAAATTCTCTTTGGTAAATACTCCGGGGATGAAATCAAGGTTGATTTAGAAGATTATTTGATTATCCGCGAGAGCGATGTTCTGGCAATAATTGAGTAAGTAATAATACTAGGTGTGAGTTTGCTTAAAAGCCGAGTTTAGATTCTAGACTCGGCTTTTTTAATAATTACCTTGACGAGAACAGTTGTATGTTTTATAATTATAGCAGGAGAAAGTAATGCAAAAAGTAGTAGTGATTGATAGGTATCTTAAAGCGAGATTCCTATTTTTTAAATGGCGCTATAGTTTAACCTTGGTAAATAAACTCGCTTTGTGTCTCACAATGGCCTGTCTTACCGGGTTTTTGGCTCAGATTTGCATTCCTCTGCCGTTTACACCGGTTCCTATTACCGGCCAGGTCTTGGGTGTTCTTTTAAGCGGAGTAGTCTGTGGGGGGGCATTTGGGGCGCTCAGTCAGTTGCTCTATGTAGGTCTGGGATTAGCCGGGGTGCCCTGGCTTGCCGGAGGTACAGGGGGTTCTTTAGCTATTTTTTCTGCTAGTGGCGGCTATTTTATCGGTTTTATTATTGCTCCGTTAATAATCGGCCGCTGGACAGATAGATATATAGGAGCGCGGAGTTTTTTTTCTCAGCTGAAGCTTATGATGTTGGGAGTGGGGGTTATTTATCTCTGCGGAGCGCTTGTTTTGTCTCTGGTTATAAAATCAGGCCTTTGGGAAACACTGCTCAAGGGGGTAATTCCCTTTATTCTTGTGGATTTAGTAAAGGCATCTATAACCGCTGGTTTATCTTTTTCCATTCTCCCCAAGGCCTCTTATAATGGAGAGATAGATAAAGCAAGATACACTCAGCGGAGATACTAAATGTTCACTTCCCATTTAAATCCGGTATTTTTAAAACTGGGGAGCATAGAAATAAGGTATTATGGTCTGATCTGGCTGCTCTCCTTCTTTATTAGTTTAGGGCTGCTCAACTTTCTGGCAAAGAGAAGGAAGATAGAAATAGACAAAAAGGAAATTTTTGACCTTGTTTCTTATGTCCTTTTAGGCGGGATTTTGGGAGCGCGGCTCTTTTATATTTTAGTTTATAATTTCGGGTTTTATTTAGTTCATCCCTGGGAAGCGCTTGCTATCTGGCATGGCGGATTGTCTATTCACGGAGGTCTTTTAGGCGGGCTATTAAGCGGGTTGATTTACTGCCGTCGCAGGAAGATTGATTTTTTTGCCCTCGCCGATGTTTTTGTTATTCCCCTGGCCCTTTGTTTGTGTTTAGGGAGAATAGGGAATTTTATTAATGGCGAGTTATACGGCCGAATCAGCTCTTTGCCCTGGGCAGTGAAGTTTCCCGGCGTAGAGGGCTTTCGCCATCCTTCCCAGCTCTATGAATCTTTAAAAAACCTGATTATTTTTGCTGTTCTGTGGAATTTAAATAAAAAGCGGCTAAAGAAAGGCATGCTTTTCTTTTTGTTCATTATCCTTTATTCTTTATTCAGATTTTTAGTAGAGTTTTTTCGCCAGCCCGACCCCCAGCTCGGCTTTCTTTTGGGAAATCTGACAATGGGGCAATTACTTTCCATTCCTTTTTTCTTAATAGGAATAGGCGGGTTAGTTTGGGTGATATATAATGATTCAGCAGACCTTAGTTCTAATTAAACCTGACGGACTAAAAAAGTCGCTTACCGGCAATATTTTGACCCGTCTTTCAGAGACGCGTCTGGATATTATTGCCGCTAAGATTGTAACGGTAAGCCGAAAGTTAGCCGAGAAGCACTATTGCCATCTAAAAGACAAGCCATTTTTTGAAGACCTGATTAAATATATCTGCGGAGAATTTCATAAGAAGAAGGTTTTGGCAATGGTTTATTATGGTGAGCAGGCAATAGGCAAGGTGCGCGAGTTGGCTGGATTAACTAACCCCGAAGAAGCAGAGTCAGTTTCTATTCGCGGAGCTTACGGCAGAATAACCACCGGTGGCGTTTATGAAAATGTAATTCATACCTCTACAGACGAAAAAGAGGCAGAGAGAGAGATAAAGCTCTGGTTTGAGCCGGATGAGATTATCGCAGATATTTATCCTACCAAGGTTGTTAAAGAAGAGACAAAGAAAAAAATATGGGCGTAAATGCGCTGCACGCTACAAGTTATAACAGAACTTTTGCAAAAATCCACCTAACTCAACAAACTGAGATGAGATTGTAAAAGTCCTGTTAAAAATAAAAATGCCCCTTGATATAACATCGAGGGGCATTTTTATTTATCTCTGGTTTTTAAATTAAAGATTATAGAAATTTTAGAAAGACCAAAAGTTCTTTAATCCTATCCAAAAATATAATCAATAATTCTTCCCAGAACAGGAATTTTCCTAGTCCAGTGCTTTTCTTCTTTTGGCTGAGAAGTTTCTGCAACATCAGAAATTTTGGCAAGAGTTTTTAATGATTCTTGCTGTAAAGAATAAATTTCTTCTTCGCTGAGAGGTTCTAAAAGAAATTTATCTAAATAAAGTTGGTCTGGATCTCCGTAAATACTTTTTCTGGCATCATAGTAAAGTCTTATATAGGTTGCTTCCTCTACATTAGGGATATTTCCTAAATATGTCCAGTGGTCACGCCATTCAGGAGGAAGATCATAGAGATTTCTCTCACTGTGGACAATAGTATTTTTATTCTCATCCAGAAGAGAGACCTCTAAAATTACTCCACCCATTGAGTGATCTGTAGTTTTTGTAGAAAATCCTAAGTTATACTTAGAAGCATTTATACTGCCAAAATCAATAGGAATTTTTAAGTCGCAAGTACTTTGCGTTACTCTTAATTTTAGAGAATAATTCCCATCACGAGCTTCTCCTATGCTAATCATAGGATCAGAAGGTAAAAGACCAAGGGAAAAACCCGGTTCCGTTAGGTAGATTCCTTCTATATTACTCTCTGCAAAAAAATCTCCTGTTTCTCTCTCAAAATCAAACAGCACAATTTCCTGCAATAATTTCTCTGGAATGGGAGAACCATTTTTTGCTCTTTTAATAAGCTCTTCAGGTGGAATTTCATCCTCGGAAAGATTCACTGGCTGATATTCTTTATAAATTTCTGTCCAATGCTGACTTTCTCTTTGTATATCTGCCGCAAAACTATTCGCACTTACCAAACTAAAAATTATTCCTATCACCAACAAGCTTAATATCTTTTGCATTTCGCCCTCCTTTCATTCCTCGCCGAAGGCGAGAGCCGAAGTCCGCCGAAGGCGGGCTGAAGATAGCCCCGACGTAGCGCTCTCATTTACCTAAATTCTCACTTTTCATTCTATTTTCTATTAAAAAAATTTTATCACATTCCCTTTTCTTTGTCAAGAACTTTTTTTAAATACTCATAAAAGTTTTTAAAAATAGGCAAAAATAAAAAGTTTCTAACTGGTTAACTTCTCAAAACAAATGTTGCTTAAAGCCCCAATATTTTCAAGAGGATTTTTGCGTTTTGAACGAACATTGGTTTTTTTAGCTAAAATCAAGTTGAGGCAGGAAATA
>DAOWKH010000103.1 GCA_030639955.1 Candidatus Omnitrophota bacterium
AAAGATTCCTTTATCAATGATTTTATTGAATTTGCCGGAGGAGTAAATATTGCCTATGACAGCAAAAGCGGCCTCTACTCCAGAGAAAAAGTTATCAAGGATAATCCCGATGTAATAATTATTACAACTATGGGCATTATAGGAGAAGAAGAAAAGGAAATTTGGAAAAGACACAGAGTTCTAAAAGCTGTAAAGAATAATAGAATTTATATTGTTGACTCTGATAAGTTCTGTAGTCCTACCCCGCTGAACTTTGTTGAGGCATTGGAAGAAATGGTCAGAATTTTGCATCCACAAAATGAATAAGAAAATAACCCACTGGATTTTCTGGATATTGGTTTTGGGAGGAATTCTCTTAGGGATAAGCGTCTTTTCTTTATGCGTTGGTTCAGTTGGAATACCCATTAAGAAAATTATCTCTATAATTCTTCAAGGCAGAGGCACTACCGAATATAGCATTCTCTTTGATATTCGCCTACCACGGATTATTTTGGGTTTTGCTGTAGGTGGGGCACTGAGCTTGGCCGGCGTTATTCTGCAAGGAATGTTTCGCAATCCTCTGGTTGAGCCATATACCCTGGGTATTTCCGGCGGAGCAGCCTTGGGCGTGTGTTTAAATATTGTTTTAAGATTACACCGGGCATTTGGTATCTTAACTTTGCCCCTTTTTGGTTTTTTAGGGGCGGCTATGGTTATTTTACTGGTTTATTCTTTGAGCATAAGAAAAGGCGTATTAAAAATCCAGGGACTTCTTCTAACCGGCGTGATGCTCAGTTTTATTTCATCATCTTTGATAATGCTCATTATGGCTATTTCTCGCACAGAAGACCTCCACGGGATTGTTTTCTGGATAATGGGTTCTTTGGAGGAGCCAAATTGGCTTCTTATAAAAGTAGTGCTTTTGGTATCTATGTTTTTACTCGTCATTTCTTATCTTTTTTGTTTTGACCTTAATGCCCTTTCTTTAGGGGAAGAGGAGGCGATGCATTTGGGTATAAATACAGAAAGAACCAAGCGGTTGCTTTTTATTATTGCTTCTTTACTTACCGGTTTCAGCGTATCCGTAGCCGGTATAATTGGATTTGTAGGGTTAATTGTTCCTCATTTTGTGCGTATGTTTGTAGGGAGCGACCATCGGGTTCTTTTAATTAGCTCCTTTCTCTGCGGAGGAAGTTTCTTAATCTTCTGTGATACCTTAGCCAGGACAATTATTGCCCCTATGGAATTACCTGTTGGGGTAATCACCGGCATATTGGGCGGATGCCTTTTTGTTTATGCTTTGACCAAAAAGCAGGTTGTTTTAGGAGAGAAGTAATGTTGGAAATAAGAAACTTATTTTGTGGATACGATTCAAAGATTATTCTTCAAGATATCAATCTTAGAATAGAAAACGGAGAACTTTTGGGAATAATTGGCCCTAATGGCTCTGGAAAGACGACCCTTCTTCGGGCAATAACCAGGGTGCTTAAGCCAGAGAGGGGTATGATTCTTTTGGAAGGAAAAGATATATGGCAGATGGGTTTTAGGGAACTGGCTAAAAGAATAGCGGTAGTTCCTCAAAGTTTTGGCGGAGGGAGTATGAGTATTGAAGAATTCGTGCTTTTAGGAAGGATTCCTCATTTTGAGAGATTTCAATTCTTAGAGACAAAAAAAGATCTGGAGATTGCTAAAAGGTCTATGAGTTTAACTGATACCCTCAAGCTTAAAGGCCAACTTATGGGAGAAATAAGCGGCGGTGAAAGACAGCTTGTTCTTATTGCCCGCGCTTTGGCTCAAGAACCAAAACTGCTTTTATTAGACGAACCTACAACACATTTAGACATAGCCCATCAAGTTAAAATTTTAGACCTTATAAAACGACTGAACAGAGAATTCGGGCTTACAGTAATTATGGTTCTGCACGACCTTAATTTAGCCAGTGAATACTGCGAGCGGTTAGTTCTTATTGGTGAGGGACGAATTCATAAGAGCGGACGGCCGGAGGAGGTATTGAACTATCAGATTATTGAGGATGTTTACAAGACAGTTGTGGTTGTAGAAAAAAATCCCATTTCTTCCAAGCCCTATATATTAATAGTTTCTGAAGAGGAGAGGCAAAAAAAGGAGAAAAATGAAAACAAAAGGATTGATTCAGGTCTATACCGGTGAAGGTAAAGGAAAAACAACTGCGGCGGTTGGACTTGTGGTGAGAGCAACCGGGCACGGTCTCAAAGTATGTTATATCCATTTTCATAAAGACCCCGATAAATTTGGATATGGGGAATTAAGAGGTCTCAAGAAACTCGGAGTAAAAATTTTGGGTTTTGCCAAAAAGCATCCTCATTTTTATAAAAATGTAAATAAAACTAAAATCCGCCAAGAGTGTCTAAAAGCATTAGAGTTTATCAAAGAAATTTATCAAAAGGATAAATATGATATTCTTATCTTAGATGAGATAAATGTCTCTTTGCGCGATGGATTTTTAAAGGAAAAAGAGATTTTGGAAATATTAAATTCCAAGCCAAAAAATTTAGAGTTGATTTTAACTGGACGCGGCGCATCTGAAACAGTAATTAAAAAGGCAGACTTGGTCAGCGAAATAAAAAAGATAAAACATCCATATGATTTAGGAGTAAAAGGAAGAAAAGGGATTGAATATTGATTATGGCGAATTTAACTTCTGTATATTCTGATTTCTTGCGAGAACGTAATGAGAGAATCTTCCAACTTCGGAAGCGAGGTAAGTCATTAAAATATCTTGCCAGTAAATTTAATCTAAGTATCCGCCAAATAAATCGCATAATAAATAAAATGTCCAAAAATGTCTATTGACAAGAAGAAGAAAGCGAATTAAACTAAAAAACACTATCAAAATTGAATCTTTGCCCCATATAGGCAGAGGAAATCCCTGTGAGATTCAGGGTGCTGCCCCGCAACGGTAATTTTTGCACTTTTATAAAAGTGCAGGCGAGCCCGGTCGACTGCCCATCTTGGGAAGTACCTTCGAGGAAGGGAAGGAGAGTATGATTATAACCCGACCCGGGAAGGTCGGTTTTTTATTTTTGGTGTGGCTATAATTTTATCAGAATCAATCAAGGCGGAAAGGAGGAAAAAATGAGAAAGAAAATTTTGATTTTAATGGGAATGTTGATTTTGGTAGCGACTAATAACATTTGGGCTGAACAAGGCAGATCTATTAGAAAATATGACCTTGGAGAAGTAATCGTTGCAGCAACAAAGATAGAGCAGTATCAAGCTGAAGTAGGTAGTTCAACCACTGTAATTACTGCTCAAGAAATAGAAAAAAGAGGCAAGATGACTGTAGTGGAGTTACTACGGACTGTGCCAGGGGTTAGTGTTACCCAACAAGGAGGACTGGGAAGTTTTACTCAGCTTTATCTTAGAGGTGGAGCGCCCGGCCATACTATGGTTATGATTGATGGGGTAGAGGTCAAGTATCTGATGGAGCACGACGGTGGTTTTTTTGATTTTGCCCACTTGACTGCGGATAACATTGAGAGGATTGAAATAATCAGGGGGCCGCAGAGCACTCTTTATGGTTCTTCAGCTATGAGCGGTGTGATTAATATTATTACCAAAAAGGGTATGGGCAGGCCTAAATTTAACATTTCTTCTGAAGCAGGTTCACACAATACCTTTCGAGAATCATTTGGTTTAAGCGGAGGCACAGAGAAAATAGATTATTCTTTCTCGGTATCGCAGGTAGATTCTGATGGAATATCCGCTGCCGCCGGAGGCGCTGAAGATGATGGCTGTGAAATAACTAATATTTCAGGGCGTTTAGGTTTTAAGGTGCTCGACGATAGCCGGCTAAGTTTGGTTTTACGCTATACAGACGCAGAAAGCGATATAGATGATGGAGCCAATCAGGACGACCCTAATTATACTATTGGGAAGAGGATGTTCGCTTCCAAAATTCAGTTTGACCAACCATTGAGTAATTGGTGGGAACATAAACTATCCTTTTCCTTTTTGGATACAGAAAGAATGTATAAGGATTTTCCTGACGACGTAGATACAGGAGATAATACACACAGTTGGTATAATGGGGATATTAAAAAATTTGAATGGCAGCATAATTTCTTTCCTTTTGATTTTGATACTATAATCTGTGGTTTTGATTATAAAGAGGAAAGAGGTTTTGCCGATGGGTACCACGCGGGAAGCACAAGGTTTGACAGAAAAACAGTAGATAACAAAGGATATTATCTTCAGAATCAACTCAAACTCTGGGAGAAACTATTTACCACCGTTGGTTTAAGGACGGATGACCATCAGCTTTTTGGCACGGAAACTGTCTATAAGGTATCAAATGCCTATCTTATCCCGGAGACAGGAACTCGGTTTAAAGCCAATTGGGGAACTGGATTTAGAGCTCCTTCACTATATCAACTTTACTCAAGTTATGGAGATCCCAACATGAAAGCTGAGAAAAGTGAAAGTTATGATTTTGGATTTGAGCAAAGTTTATTTGAAGATGTTGCATCTTTCGGCATAACCTATTTCCACAATGATTTCAAACAAATGATCGCTTGGGACTCGGATGTTTCCAAATATGCCAATATTGACAAGGCAGAGACCAAAGGAATAGAAATAGAAACCTCTGTTAAGCCAATGGAGCATTTGACAATAAGTGCTAATCATACATTTTTAGATGCCGAAAACAGGGCAACTGGTTTAAAACTAACACGGCGTCCGAAAAATAAGACCAATCTTGCGGTTAACTACGGGTTTTCAGACAAAGGGAATATTGATTTAAGCATAACCCGTGTCGGTCACCGCTGGAATAATAGTGCAAACACACGAAAGATGAAACCTTATACTAAAGTGGATATTTCTACCACTTATGACCTAACAGAGGCCTTTCAGCTTTTCGCAAGAATAGAGAATCTCTTTAATAAGAAATATCAGGAGGTCTATGGATATGCTACTCCGGGAGTGTGTTTCTATTCCGGGGTTAAAGCAACTTTTTAGTGAACGAATGGAGGGAGGACTATGTTTAATTTTTTCTTAAAGGGCGGCCCTTTAATGTGGCCGATTTTATTGTGCTCGGTGATTTCAGCTACTATTATTTTAGAGAGATTTTACCATTTCTATCGGGATAGAACGAAGATACCTAATATTTTCTCAAGGGTAAAGGACCTTTTGCAGGGTGGAAAATCAGATAAGGCACTGGAGTTATGTAAGAGCACATCCGGACCTATCGCCCATATCTTAGCCATCGGAATTCATATTCGCAAGAGAAGTATGGAAGAGAAGGAGAAGATCATCGCCCGAGCCGGCTCAAGACAGGTGCGGCAATTAGACAAAAACTTGCGTGGATTAGCTACTATTGGCAATATAACCCCTCTTTTAGGTCTATTGGGTACAGTAACAGGTATGATTAAAGCCTTTATGAGGATTCAAGAGTTAGGCGGCAGGGTAGATGCTTCGGTATTAGCCGGCGGCATTTGGGAGGCGCTTATAACTACAGCCGCAGGTTTATCTGTGGCCATACCAACACTGGTTGCGTACCATTATTTTGAAGGCAGAGTGGACAATATAGCTGCTCAGATGAAGGATGTGGCATCAGAACTTTTAGAGAGAGAATGAAAACTATGGAATTTGAAGGAAGGAAAGAAGTAAGAACTCATCTGAATATTGCCCCCTTGATAGATGTCGTTTTTCTGCTTTTGCTCTTCTTTATGCTTTCTTCCCACTTTGTTACGCAACCAGGGATAAAGATCACATTGCCTACTGCTATTACGGCAAAATTACATCCAGAAGAGGATATTATTGTCTTCATTGCTGAAGATAATAATGTGTTTCTAAATGAAGAAGAGGTTACTTTAGAGAACCTCTTGGATAAACTAAGGATGATGCTGGCAGAAAGTGCGAAGAAAACTGTAGTTATCAAAGCAGATGAAAAAATAGACTTGGGCTTGGCAGTCAAGGTTATGGATGTTGCCAAACAAGCAGGAACATAAGGATTGGTGATTTCTACAAGACCGTCTAGAGTCCACAGTCCACAGT
>DAOWKH010000096.1 GCA_030639955.1 Candidatus Omnitrophota bacterium
ATCCTCTCCTGGGACTCAGATAAGAGGATTTCATAAGCGGTCATCCCTTTTTCTCTCTGGGGAACTAAAGCGACATCTATCTCAATACCTGTGCTTGCTCTTGTAGCTGTCTCACAACAAGAGCAGGTAAGTCCGGCGGCGCCCATATCCTGCATCCCCACAACAAGACCATTTTCTGCCAATTCTAAACACGCTTCTCTTAAGCGTTTTCCAAGTTCGGGATCACCTATAGCAACAGCGCTTTTGCTGGAAGCCGATTCTTCGGTTATCTCCTTGGAAGCAAAGCTTGCTCCGCCGACACCATCTCTGCCTGTATCTCCTCCTATATAATATACCAGGTTCCCTTTTCCGTATGCACTCCCTCTGACAATATTCCCCTGCTGGACAATACCAACAACAAAGGCATTAACTAAGGGATTACCTTCATAGCTTTCATCAAAATAAGTATCGCCGCCAACCGCACTGACCTCAGCCGTATTGGCATAATGGGCTAAGCCCCTGATAACTTCTTTAAACAAAAATTTAACCCCTTTGTTATCTAAACTCCCGAATCTCAATGCCCCAAGGCCGGCGATAGGCCTCGCTCCGGTGGTAAATATGTCTCGCAGGCAGCCACCGATGCCGGTTGCCGCGGCCTCAAAGGGTTCTACAGCTGAGGGGTGATTATGCGACTCTATCTTAAAAGCAACCCCTAAGCCGTCTCCGATATCAACCACGCCGCTATTTTCTTCTCCTGCCTTAACCAATACCTGCTTGCCTTTAGTAGGAAAGAGTTTAAACAACTTGCGTGAATTTTTATAACTGCAGTGCTCCGACCACATTGCCGAAAAAACACCCAATTCGGTAAAATTTGGAACCCTGCCCAACAACTCCTTGATTTTAATAAATTCTTCTCTACTCAGACCCAAATCCTCAGCTGTTTGTTCGTTAACCTCTTTCATTTTTATCTCCTCCCCCATTGAATCTTGTTCCACACCCTTTCATAAGAATAATAAAGAATTATCAGAAAGGTTTGCAGGATAATAGTAATCGAAATTGTCTTTTTAGCATCTTTGGTGATAAACCATGTTAAAACACCAATGATTGCTATTGACAAAATTCGGTAAATCAGAGCTTTCACAAATGACCTTGTCCGAGATTCCCCGAGAATCAAATTTTTAGAATTTTCCATAATGGGAATTTACCCTTTTAACCCTCACCCACCTACGAGGTGGAAGTGGGTCGCTTTCGTTTTCCCAACAGGACAATGTCGCGCAAACCCTCTTCGCTCTTGGCGCCCAGCCACTTCTTTTCAAAATGGGGGTCTTGGACAATTTGGGCAATCGCCGAGAGGGCGCGCAGATGAAAGTTGCGCTCGTCCTTGCTGCCGATGAGCACAAAAACCGTATGCACCTCTGGCACATCTTTAGAGAATACAATCCCCTTTTGACAGCGGGCGAGAAGAATATCAAAGGTCTGTTCTCCTTCAATAATTATATGCGGTATTGCCAAACCCGGGCTAATTACAGTAGAACTCTCTTTTTCTCTTTCGATAAGTTTCCCTAAAATCACCTCTGAAGAAACCTTGATTCTCTCAGACATCGCCTCAGCGGCCAACCGGAAGAATTCCTCCGACTTTATAGCCCGGTCTATATCCATAACAATACTTTCCTCGATTATTCTATCAAAGCGGTCTTTAATAATATCATCGCGTTCTCGGATAATCTCCTTTAATTCTGTCTCCAATGAGCGAGTCGTAAGCTCTTTTGCCGTAATTCGTTCAATAAGATGGAGCAGGGCATACTCCCTGTTCATTCTGATTCGTCCATAGAACCAGTAGACAGAAAGTGCCCCGACAATGAGAAAACCGGCTATAAGCAGGGCTTCTCTACCCATTTGAAAGAGCAAAAAAAGGAAACCGATAATTCCGATAATTTGTGGCCAGGGATAGAAAGGGGCATGGAAACAGGGTTGGTAATTCTGCAGGCGGCTTTCTCTGAGGACAATAACCGATAGGCAGGAAAATATATAAGTGAGGATAAGAACCGTAGAAGCGGCTCTTATCAGAACATTCAATTTCAAGAACAGAGCAAGAATCATAAATGCGCCGGTAAATAAAATAGCAATATGCGGGGTTTTGAATCTCCTGCTAATTCTGCTCAAAAACTCGGGTAGCAGACCGTCTCTGCTCAAGGCAAAAGGGTATCTGGAGGCAGACATAATCCCGGCGTTGGCAGTGGAAACAAATGCCAGAATAGCGGCAATACTCAGGGCAATTCTGCCCCCTCCGCCCATAAATACAGCTGCGCCATCAGAAATGGGAGTAAGAGAATTGTCAAGCTGAGCAGAGCCAAGCACACCGGTGGTTACAAAGACAATCAGGATATAAAAAATACTTACTATTAGAAGCGAGAGAATCATCGCTAATGGTATGGTTCGGCCGGGATTCTTTACTTCTTCGGCAATGCTGGCAATCTTTAGCAGACCTCCATAGGAAATAAAGACAAAACCGGCAGTGGAGAAAATTGCGGCTAAACCCTTGGGAGCAAAGGGTTCAAAGTGGTGGACATTAACTGTCGGCAGACCACGAACCAGATAAACAAGCAAAATAGTTAGTAAGCCAAACACCAGGATGACCTGCATCCTACCCGCTCCTTTTATTCCCCTGATATTAATAAGAACAAAAACAAGACATAAACATAGGGCAATTATGCGGATGTCAATGTTGACAATAAGGGCTGTAAAAGCGGCCATTCCGACTAAGGCAAAGGCACTCTTTAAAGACAGAGAGAACCAGGTGAGCAGTCCATCAACCGCACCGACAGCCGGGCCCATACTACGGGTGACATAGAAGTAGGTTCCTCCGGCCTTAGGCATTGCCGATACGAGTTCGGCTTGGCTCAACATTCCGGTCATTGCCAACAGCCCGGCTAAAAAATAAGAGATAACCACAGCCGGACCAGCCTGAGCATGAGCAAGCCCGGGCAGGATAAAAAGCCCTGAACTAATCATTGCCCCCGAGGCAACACAAAAAACATTTAGCAGATTGAGTTCTTTCTTTAACTTCATTCTTTATAAGGTCGCTTAAAAAATACTTCAGCGACCTTGATTACACAGATTTAAGAAAGATTACAGCGATTTTTTCAACACAAATTTAATCTCTGTAATCTGCTTTTAATCACTGTAATCAGAGATTGCTGGATTTTTCAGCAATTTCTATATATACTCTATCGTGCTCGGCGGTTTAGGTGTTAAATCGTAGAGAACCTTCACTACAGAAGGTATAGTTTTTGTGAGCTCTTTCTGAATTTTATTTAAAACAGAATAAGGAATTTCGGTTGGTTTTGCCTTTAGGGCATCTTCTGATTCAACACTGCGAATAACAATAATATTTCCGAATAGACGCTTGCCTTTGGATAAACCGGTCGCTTTATCATTCAATAAGACCGCAAACGCCTGAAATGGCTTTAATGCCTTAAGATATTTTTCTACAATCTGGGTTGCCTCTCGGACAATCTTTACCCGCACAGGGGTAACTTCGTCGACAACCCGACAGAGCAGTCCCGGCCCGGGGAAAGGCATCCGTTTATAAATCTGGCTTGGCAAGCCCAATGCCTTAGCCGCCAGACGCACCTGCGGCTTATAGATTGTCTTTAAGGGCTCAATTATCTCCAATCCATATCTAGCGGGGTTAATTTTAATCTGGCTAAGAACATTGTGCTGGGTTTTTATTTTCTTCTTTGTCTCTAAAATGTCGGCGGCAATCGTTCCCTGAATTAGGAATCTGGCTTTGTAATCCTTAATCGCTTTACCCAAAACCTTATAAAATATATCCCGAAATGCCTTTCGTTTCTCCTCGGGGTCAGTTAATCCTTTAAGTGCACTGAAAAATTGTTTTTGTTTATTTAAAATGAGCAGATTTATTCCCTTTTTCTTGAGTAGAGCTTTGACTGATTTCCCTTCGTCCTGACGCATCAAACCATCGTCAATAAAAACAACCTTGACTTTATTTCCTAACACTTGGTGAGCAAGCATCGCACAAGCAGTTGAATCCACCCCACCGGATGTAGCCACAATCGCTTTTTCCTTTCCGACTTTTTTTCTTAATCTCTCCTTTTCCCTTTCTATAAATTTTTTTGTATTAAAAACCATACAATCCTCCTGCTATCGCTGATTACAGCGATTACCAAAAGATTACAGCGATTTTGCAACAAGAATTTAATCTGTGTAATCGGTATTAATCTGTGTAATCAGAGGTCTCTGAAAAAGTTTCAGAGACCTCCTTATAATAATCTTGTAGAGATTTTGGTGGACTTTTAGTTTTAGTTACAGATTCAATACCCTCGACACTGGCTTCAGCAGCAGCTAATGATGTAATGTAGGGAATTTTGTGTTGAATTGCCATTATCCGAATATAACTGTCGTCATATTTGCTGTCCCGACCAACAGGTGTGTTGATGACAAGATTGAGTTCCTTATTTTTAATGGCGTCAGTGATATTAGGTCTTCCTTCATGTAATTTTTTTATTACTGTATTTGCTATTCCCTTCTGTTTTAAGAAGCGGCTGGTGCCTTCTGTAGCATAGATATTAAAACCGAGTTTTTTAATCCGCTGGGCAATAGGAACTAAATACGCTTTATCTTTATCGGCTACGGTCAACAGAACATTTCCTTTTAGAGGAAGTTTAGTGCCGGCGGCTTCCTCTGCCTTATAGAAAGCCAAGCCAAATGTCTCGCCAATTCCCAGAACCTCGCCTGTAGCTCTCATTTCCGGTCCTAACAGAGGGTCTACTTCGGGAAACATATTAAATGGGAAAACCGCCTCTTTAACGCCTAAATAAGGGAGTCCGCGGGTTTTTAGTTCAGGAAAGGTGCTTAGTTTTTTGCCCAGCATTAGCTTTGTAGCTATACCGGCTAAGGGGATTTCTGTAATCTTAGATACTATAGGAACTGTGCGTGAGGCGCGCGGATTAGCTTCAAGTATATAAACCTTATCATCGCAGATAGCATATTGGATATTCATCAGACCGACAACCTTTAACTCTTTAGCAATTGCCGCTGTATATTTTTCTATTGTCTTTAAATGTTTCTCTTTAATATTTCTTGTAGGAATAACACAGGCAGAATCTCCCGAGTGAACCCCGGCTAATTCTATGTGTTCCATAACTGCGGCAACAAATGTATCTTCGCCATCAGAAAGAGCATCTACCTCTAATTCTAAGGCCTGCTCAAGAAATCTGTCAATAAGCATAGGGTGTTCTGGACTGACCTGAATTGCCTCCTTAGCATAACTTCGCAGCATACGCTCATCATATACAATCTGCATCCCCCGACCGCCGAGTACATAAGACGGACGCACCATAAGCGGATAACCTATTTTCTCAGCAATGTTAATCGCTTGCTCTAATGAGCGGGCGGTGCCGCTCTCGGGCTGGGGAATACCAAGAGCAATCATCTTCTCGCGAAAACGTTCTCTATCCTCTGCTAAATGGATACTCTCGGGTGTTGTGCCTAAAATCTTCACCCCCTGAGCTTTTAACTCCTTAGCAATATTCAAGGGGGTCTGCCCGCCAAACTGGACAATAACTCCTTCCGGCTTTTCCTTTTCATAGATTGCCAGGACATCCTCAACTGTCAGCGGTTCAAAATAGAGTTTATCCGAAGTATCGTAATCCGTAGATACGGTCTCGGGATTACAATTAACCATAATTGATTCGATATTCTCATCGCGCAGAGCGAAGGCGGCGTGCACGCAGGTATAATCAAACTCAATCCCCTGCCCTATTCTATTCGGCACGCCACCAAGAATCATCACTTTCTTTTTGGTTTTTGTTTTTTGGGAACTGTTGACTGTTGACTGGTAACTGTTGACTGGTAACTGTTGACTGTTGACTGCATAAGTAGAATAATAATAAGCGGCATTTTGGACACCACTAACTGGAACGGCCTCAAAAGCCACTTTTTTACCAATCGCAATCCTTTTTTGTCTAACTTTTTTTTCTTGGAGATTAAAAAGCTCTGCCAGATATCTATCTGAAAAACCCCACTCTTTTGCTTTCGCCAGTTTTTTATCAGGAAGATTTTTCCAGCTGTATTTAAGCAGTTCCTGCTCAAATTCTATTAATTCTTTTATTTCCTGAATAAACCAGTGTCCGATATAGGTGAGCTGGCAAATTTCCTCAACACTTATCCCTTTCCGCAGGGCTTCATACATTAGAAATACACGTTCACTTGAAGGTTGAGCCAATTTTTCTTTCAGTCTTTTAAGTGAAAGCGTCTTAAAATCTTTAGCCCATCCTAAACCGTATCTTTTTATCTCCAAGGAACGAATAGATTTTTGAAATGCCTCTTTAAATGTCTTTCCTATACTCATCACCTCACCCACTGCCTTCATCTGCGTTCCCAGGACATCTTTGGCGCGGGGAAATTTCTCAAATGCCCAGCGGGCAAATTTAATTACCACATACTCCCCGCTGGGCTGATATTTTTCCAGCGTCCCTTTTCTCCAATAAGGAATTTCATCCATTGTTATACCCACAGCAAGCTTTGTAGAAATGCGGGCAATGGGAAAACCGGTTGCCTTAGAGGCAAGTGCGGAAGAGCGCGAGGTCCTGGGATTAATCTCTATTACTATCAAGCGGTCATCCTCTAAATTATGGGCAAACTGAATATTTGTTCCTCCAACAACACCAATTGCATCTACTATTTTATAAGAAAGCTTCTGCATCCTTTTCTGCAATGTTTGAGGCACAG
>DAOWKH010000029.1 GCA_030639955.1 Candidatus Omnitrophota bacterium
CTGTTAATCTTGATTAGGGTTTTTGCGTATTAAGTGAACATTGGTTTTTTTAACCGGTAGGTCTACGACTAAAATCAAGTTGAGGCAGGAAATACAAAAATCATGTTTGAGGCCGCCGATGTCCTGAACCGTTTCGGGACAGAGGCGGGCGAGTTTGATTTTTGCCTGCCGAGACGCAGATTTTAGCGTTAAGAAAAAACCACGAGAGCGAGAAATGGAAAAATCCTATCCTAAGCTCTTTATTGTTGTTTCAACAATTGTCTCCACCGAAGCCAGATGCCCTTCTCCTTCCTTTCCGCAAGCCAAATCTCCGTAAATAGGGGAAATAAATTGGTATCCCCTTTTTTGCAATCGTTTTATATTCTCTTGGACAATAGCGTTTTGATACATATTCTCATTCATTGCCGGGGCAATCAAAACCTTTGCTTTTGTCGCAATAACTATATTGGTCAATAAATCATCACAAATCCCATTGGCGAGTTTGCCAATAATATTAGCCGTAGCCGGAGCGAGCAAAATAAGCCCTGCCCTTTCGGCTAAAGAGATATGCAAAACCTCATTGCTCTGGGAAAACATTTCTACAAAAACAGGATTTTTAGAAATGGTCTGAAAGGTTAACGCAGAAACAAATTTAGTAGCCGCTGAGGTCATCACCACTACTGCATTATTTCCCTTCTTGGTTAACTGGTTGACTATCTCTACCGTTTTATAGGCAGCGATACTTCCGCTCACACCTATGATAATATCTTTAATCATAGCTTCCCCTGCTTGAGTTCTTCCAAAGCAATAGTAATAAAATTCGCTGAATCAATTTCTACCGACTTTTTTGCTCCTTTATTTAGTTCTTTTGCCCGTTGGGAAACCAATCGGGTTAATTTATACATTCCTCCTGCTTTCTTCAATAACTCGACATCGGCAACATATATCATATCTTGAACTCCTCAGCTTTCATTATAACCTTAATATTTTCTACACAGTTTTTTAGGTTTTTATTAATTACCAAATAATCGTATTTATTTCTCTCAGCCATTTCCTTGCGGGCAAGTTCTAGCCGGCGAGCAATCTCCGTCATAGTCTCTGTTTTCCTATTTGCCAATCTTTTTTTTAATTCTCTTAAAGATGGAGGAGCGATAAATATAAGCACTGTTTGCCCCTTGTATATTCTCTTTATCTGTTTCGCCCCCTTGACATCAATCTCCAATAAAACATCTCCCTTTTTTATTTCTTTCTCCAAAAACTGTTTTGGCGTGCCGTAATAATTTCCCAATACTCTTGCCCACTCGGCAAATTTACCCTTTTCTATCTTTCTTTTGAACACTCTCTCAGAGACAAAAAAATAATCCTTTTTGTCCTTCTCTCCTTGACGCTGGAGGCGGGTGGTGCAAGAAACAGAATAAGCCCACGGATGCTGCTTTAAAAGACGGTTTCTAATTGTTGTCTTTCCTCCACCGGAGGGAGAAGAAAGCACAAAGATTTTTCCCATTATAATCTTCCTTTTAAACTCTCTGGCTGAACACTGGAAAGAATAATGTAATCGCTGTCGGTAATAATAACCGCGCGCGTCTTTCGCCCATTAGTAACATCAACCAATTTACCCCTTCTTTTTGTCTCTGAAATCAACCTTTTTATGGGGGCAGAATCCGGAGAAACAATCGCTACAATCCTTTCGGCAAAAACCAGATTTTCAAAACCTAAATTGACTACTTTTTTATCTCTCTTGGATTTACTTTTCATAAGATATTATATTTCTTACTTGGCTTTTTGTCAAATTCGCCTCTGGCGAAATGCAACGACCGAACTCAATAACTTCCACTTTTTATCCCTGTGCTACTCTATGGAGTAATTCCGAAATAAAAGTTTGATATTTTATACCTAATTGCTGAGTTTTCCGTTTAATAAGTCTCAAATCTTCGCTATTTACACGAACATTGAGAACTGAGTCTTTTTTGCGAGAAGCGAGAGCTTTGGCAATATTCTTAAACTCTTTAGGATTGATATCAATATATTCTCCTTTGAGTAAAGCATTTTCAATTTGTCCCTCATTCTGTGTTAATTTTATTCTTTTCATAATTTTCCCTCCTTGTATATCTTTTAACAATTAATATACGAACTCCCTTTCGGGGAGTTTTTACAGGTTAAATTAAGGAGATTTTTGCGTTTTGAACGAACATTGGTTTTTTTAGCCGGTAGGTCTACGACTAAAATCAAGTTGAGGCAGGAAATACAAAAATCATGTCTGAGACCGCTGATGTCCCGAAACGGTTCGGGACAGAGGCGGGCGAGTTTGATTTTTGCCTGCTGAGACGCAGATTTTAGCGTAAATAAAAAACCACGAGAGCGAGGAATGCAAAAATCTCCACCACCACCTTTGCAAATAGGTCCTTCGCCCCGATAAAATTTTGGCGCCCCGAGCAGGAGTCGAACCTGCAACCCCCAGATTCGAAGTCTGTTACTCTATCCAATTGAGCTATCGGGGCGTATTATGGGGACATATAAAGACTCTTGGTAGAGAAATTTGGCTCGCTAGTAAGATTTACTCCCAACTTTCTCAATCCTATTTCATCACCTGGGGTGGGAATATGAGTCATATGCACTTCGCAGCCATGGAGTTCCTTTAATTTCTCCATAGCTATTTGCACAGTGGGGTTCGCAGCTGTACTTATACTAAGCGTAATCAAGGCCTCTTCCAGATTTAGACTCAGTGTCTTTGTATTTAAAATATTTTTTTTGAGACTGCCTATTGATTCTATTGTGCTCGGCGATAACAAGTGTATCTTATCGGGAATTTCGGCTAACTGCTTTATAGCATTGAAAATAAGGCTGGATGCCGCATGCATAAGCGTAGAGTTTTTTCCGGTAACAATTGAACCATCTCTTAACTCTAAAGCCGCTCCACAAAAAATTCCCCCATCACCTTTTTTCTTCTGTTCTGCTTCTCGCGCAGCTCTTCTTGCCGGCTCAACCACAGACCTGTCTTCTAATTTGATATTAAGTTCTTCCATAATAAGTTCTGTTCTCTGCACTGTTTCTTTATCCACAAACCCCATCACATGTTCACAGCTATATCTAAAAAACCTTCTTATTACCTCCTGCTTTGCTGCTTGCTTAACTACTTCATCGTTAGTAATCCCAAGACCGGCCCGATTTACTCCCATATCTGTGGGAGATTTATATACTGATTCGCTCCCTGTTATCCTCTCTAATATCCTTTTAAGCACCGGAAATATCTCTACATCACGGTTGTAATTAACCGCACTCTCTCCGTAGGCCTCTAAATGAAAAGGGTCTATCAGATTAAAATCTCTAATGTCAGCTGTAGCTACCTCATAAGCTACATTTAGCGGATGTTTAAGCGGCAAATTCCAAATAGGAAAGGTTTCAAATTTAGCATACCCGCTTTTTTTCCCTCTTTTATAATCATGATATAATTGAGAAAGACAGGTGGCTAACTTTCCACTGCCCGGGCCAGGACCGGTAACTATAACCAATGGATTTTTGGTCTTGATATACTCATTTGCTCCGTAACCTTCATCACTTACAATTAAATCTGCATCTGTAGGATACCCTTTTGTAAAGCGGTGGGTATATACTTTTATATTCCTGCGTTCTAATTTATTTTTAAATATCGTAGCTGCCGGTTGATTATCGAAACGAGTTATTACTACTGCAGTTATATCAATACCCCAATCTCTTAAATCGTCAATCAACTTGAGAGCATCAACATCATAGGTAATTCCAAAATCTGCTCTCATCTTTCTTCTTTCAATATCGCCGGCATAAATACAAAGTAGAATATCGGCCTTATCTTTTAGTTGCCGTAAGAGCCGAATTTTTACATTAGGGTCAAACCCGGGCAAAACCCTTGCGGCATGATAATCAAAAAGGAACTTTCCTCCAAACTCAAGGTATAATTTGTTATCAAATCTCTCGACTCTTTCTAAGATAGCCTGAGTCTGTTCTTTTAGATACCGCTCATTATCAAAACCTACTTCTTTTATCATAATTACCTCACTCAACTGTCACGCTCTTAGCCAGATTACGCGGCTTATCCACATCATAGCCCTTTAGGCAAGCTACATAATAAGCCAGAAGTTGCAAAGGAATTACCGTAAGCAAGGGAGAAAATAGGGGCTCTATTTTGGGGATAAAGATTACTTCTTTGACATAACTTTTTATTTGCTCATTTCCTTGAGTAGCGATTGCGATGATTTTCCCTTTACGGGCAAGCCCCTCTTGAATATTGGAAAGCATCTTGTCGTAGACAGGCGAGTCGTTGGCAATACATACTATTGCCCGGTATTCATCGATGAGGGCAATAGGTCCGTGCTTCATCTCGCCGGCGGCATAACCCTCGGCAGGGATATAAGAAAGTTCTTTTAACTTCAATGCCCCTTCTAAGGCATTGGGGAAATTAACCCCTCTGCCCAAATAAAGAAAGGCGCCAAAATGAAGATGTTTGCGGGCAATTCTCTTAATATCTTTGTTTTTGTCAAGAATTTTCTTTTGTGCCGCGGCAACCTTTTGCAAAGAAGAAATTGCTTTTTTTAGTTCATCTTTGTTTAAATTTTGTTTTAATTTTGCCAAATATAGGGCAAGCAGATAGAGGGTCATCAGCTGAGCCGTGTATGCCTTTGTGGAAGCCACGCTTACCTCTGGACCGGCATAGGTGTCCAGATTGACATCGGATTCGCGGGTCAAAGATGATCCTAAAACATTGCAGATGGAGATTAGTTTCGCTTTACTTTTCTTGGCTTCGCGCACCGCTGCCAATGTATCAGCGGTTTCCCCGGACTGGCTAATGGCGATAATTAACGTATTCTTTTTTATAATTGGCTTTCTATATCTGAATTCGCTTGCTAAATCTACCCAGACCGGAATACGGACAAGGGATTCAAGGACATATTTTCCCACCAACCCGGCGTGAAAAGCAGTCCCGCAGGCAACAATAATTATTTGTTCTATATCTCTAAAATCGATATTGCCCTCTGGGCTTACCCATTGAGAGAGTATTTTAGAAACGACTGCCGGCTGTTCGTAGATCTCCTTGAGCATAAAATCCCTAAATCCACCTTTCTGCGCCGCTTCAATACTATAAGAAACACTATCTATTTTGGGAGAAACCTTGTTACCTTCTAAGTCAGATATATCAACGTTGTCTTTCTCAATAACTGCGAGCTGTCTATTCTGCAGGTAGATAACCTTTTTAGTGTGCTTTAAAATTGCCGGGACATCAGAGGCGATGAAATTTTCTCCTTTACCCAAGCCAATAATCAAAGGAGAATCATTCCGCACCGCCAATATTTTCTCTGGCTCATCAGCAGAAACAATTCCCAGGGCATAAGAGCCCTTCAATTTTTTCATTGCTTCTCTCAACGCCTTTTCTAAATTACCTTTATAAAATTTGCTAATCAGATTGGGAATTACTTCGCTGTCTGTTTGGGATTTGAATCTATAATCATCTTTTTCCAATTCCCTTTTGAGCTCCTGATAGTTCTCAATTATACCGTTGTGGACAACAGCAATTCGGCCACTGCAATCGCAGTGGGGATGGGCGTTTTTTGTGGAAGGTGCTCCATGTGTAGCCCAGCGAGTGTGCCCTATCCCGAGTTCGCCAGAGACCTGTCTTTTTTTCAAAAGATTTTCCAAGTTCGCGATTCTACCCTTGCGTTTTAAGACAGAAACCTTGTTTTTATTGATGACAGCTATCCCGGCTGAATCATATCCCCGATACTCAAGCCGTTTTAATCCCTCCAGGATAATCGGGGCGACTCTTTGCTTACCAATATAACCTATTATTCCACACATTCAATAAGCACGCAACTTACGGAGCACAGTGAACGTAAGTTGCTGTGCGCATTAAATCCGCCTCAGGCGGATTCTCCTCATTTAAACCTCAAAAGCTTCTTTTTTATAAACGAATAGTCACCGGTGGCCGAATCGGTGCAAAAATCGCCTCCACCGCAAATCTCTATCACATCTTGGATATCATTATAAAAGACATAATCTACGCCAATCCTCTTTGCCACTATTTTTCCTGCTTCCTCTACGGATTTGCCGGCCAAACCCTCGGCAGCCATCTTTTCCTTTGCATCGCTTCTGTAAGAGTGAAAGGGCATTGGGGCATAAGATACAAGCACACCAGCTTCCTTTGCCCCCTGAAGCTTAACTTTAGCCGAAGTGCCTATTCCTATCACCGTGCCTCTGACCACGCTGTCTTCAGAAATTCCTACTTTTTTTCCTTTTACCAAGGGATTTATATTAAACTTTGATAGGGACATTAGGCGTCTAAGAACTGAATCTTCTATTTGGAAAGTCCTTACCGTCCCCGGGTTTCTGGTTATATACTCCTTTATCTCTACTCCCGAGGCCTCGGAATAACCCAGGGCGCAGCCCCGGCCCGAATCCGGCGATGGACATAAAATATCCGGTTTATAGCCATAGCGAGAGAATAATTTCTTCCCGAGTTCCTTACGAACAGCTAAAACATTTTTCCCTTCTATAACCGAATTAGGGGAGGCAAAATAGATATACTCGAATATATCCAACAAATGTTTCTTTTCCACTAATTTTTCGGAGCGCAAACCCTGTTCGTCTATAACACAGACAGAACCCGGTTCTATATCCTTAATAAAAGGAATCTGCGCCCCATCCAGACCCTGAGTTTCAGAAGCTATGGCATAGGTCTCATTGTATTTGCCCAAGGAGAGTGGTTTGCCTCCGCGTGGGTCTCTGAACGCAACAAGTTTTGTCTTATCTTTATTTTGAACCAGGATACAGGCATTATAAAACCCTGCATCATTCAATATCTCCATAACCCTTGCAGTTGCCTTTATCTCATCTCTTGTATCATTTAATGCTTTGAAGAAAATTTTTGCCAGGGTAATATCGTTTTTCTCTTCATAGCCCAGAAATACACCATCCATAATTAAGGCGATATGATATCTATCGTTCTCTATTTCAGTAGGTTGCAGCCCCGAGCTTTTTTCATAGAGAGTATGCCCTATTCCGGCATAGGGTTTTGCTTCGCGCAGAAACTCATAGAAAGAATTTTTCCAAGCGTCTGTTTTCTCGGTAAATAACTCCCCTACTGACTTATGCCTCTTTTTAATCTTTATTCCGTGTTTGGCTGTGGCTACTCCAGCTCCGTTCTCTCCCCTATTTTGTTGGGCAAAAAGGCCATAGGTAAGCGAATCTGTAATATCTTTCTTCTTGGTAGAAAAGACCCCGATTATACCGGACATTTAATAAGCACGCGATTTACGGAACGAAGTGCTCGTAAATCGCTGTGCGCATTGAACCCCCCACCACTTTTCTACTTTGGTTTAA
>DAOWKH010000002.1 GCA_030639955.1 Candidatus Omnitrophota bacterium
AAGCAGAATAATAGAATCTGTTTTAGAGAGAGAGCTCCAGATTTATCTACCTTCTACAAATACTGATGAACACTGGGATTTAGCCGGCTTAGAGAGATGGCTAAGGCAGGAATTTGGGATAGAAAAGCGGATAGATATTAAGGGAGAAGTGCGTCCGCATCTTGTTTATCAACAGCTCAAAGAAGATTTATTAAACGGAATAAACAATGTCTATAAACAAAAGAAGCAGAGGATTAACGAATCAGCAATGGAGCATTTAGAGAAAGGGGTGATGCTCCAGGTGCTGGACACAAAATGGAAAGAACACCTTTATACAATGGACAGTTTGCGTGAAGGGATTGGTTTAAGGGCTTATGGCCAGCGAGACCCTTTAATAGAGTATCAACACGAATCCTTTGCAATGTTTTCGCAAATGATAGAAACAATAGAGCAGGAATCTCTGGAGTTTATATTCAAGGCAGAGCCGATTCAAGAGGAGCTCGGTAGCGTATTTTCTGTTCCTCAGGAGTTTGTGCATCAGGAGATGTCCGGATTAGAGAAAGCAAGGGCGCAAAGAGTCCAGCCGGAGACGGCTCGAACTGTTAGTTCAGCCCCACCTTCGGCTAATATCACCTATCACCGCTCAGGAAAAAAGGTTGGCCGCAACGACCCCTGTCCCTGCGGCAGTGGAAAGAAATATAAACATTGTTGTGGAAGAAACGAATGACCTTAATTCTCCTTACACTTCTTTCTCCTCTCTTACTAATCCTTTCCTTTCCTAAATTCAATCTTTCTTTTTTGGCCTGGATTGGTTTTGTGCCTTTGTTTATTGCTTGCGAAGGCAAAACCCGCAAACAGCGTTTTCTTTTATTTTATTTGGCTGGAGTTATCTTCTGGGGCGGAATTCTTTATTGGTTGATTCAGGTTAATCTCATCGCTTTTTTGCTCTTAATTCTCTATTTAGCCCTTTACTTCGCTATCTTCGGTTTTTTTGTCACCGCAAGACCCGCTGCCCCTGCCTTGCCGGCAGGCAGGCGCAAGCCTCTACCCTCTACCCTCTATTTATTTTTTCTCCCTTCCCTTTGGGTAGTTCTTGAGTTTATCCGCAGCCATTTATTTACCGGCTTTGGCTGGACTCTGCTTGGCTATTCCCAATATTTAAACCTTCCGATTATTCAGATTGCCGATATTAGCGGCGCCTACGGGGTTTCATTTTTGGTGATGATGGTGAATATAGCGATAGGACAAATTATATCAAAAATCAAATATCAAAAATCAAAAACACAAACCAAAAATCAAAAATTAAAAGTTTCCTGTCAACTGTTAACTGTTCTCTGTCTTCTGTCCTCTGTTTTTATCTATGGCTATGTTAAGCTAAGGTCACCAGTCACCAGTCACCAGTCACCAGTCAACATCTCTGTCATTCAAGGGAATATTCCCCAACATCAGAAATGGGATGGGCAGCTTAAAGAAAGTATCCTGAGTAAATATATCCATCTCAGTGAGCAGGCCGCTCAAAAAGATTCTCCGCATCTAATCATCTGGCCCGAGACCGCTGTCCCGGCTTATTTTAATCAAGATAAAGAAGTTAGAAATAAAATTTTGAAGCTATCTTCAGATATAAATGCTTCTTTATTAGTAGGGGCAGCAACAGCGATGCGGGGTAAATCTTTTAATAGCGCTATTCTTATTTCTCAGGGTAAAATAGTTCAGCAATATGATAAACTCCATCTCGTTCCCTTTGGCGAATATGTCCCTTGTTTGTTCTCTTTTATCCGTAATTTTATTGAAATCGGCGATTTCTCAAAAGGCAAGGAGTGGGTAGTTTTTAAGCCACACGCCTTTGCTGTGCTTGTCTGTTTTGAAGATGTCTTTCCCTATTTGAGCCGGGGATTTGTTAAAAGAGGAGCAGATTTTTTGATAAATATCAGTAATGATGCCTGGTTTGGCAAGACCAGCGCTCCTTATCAGCACTGCCAGTCGGCGGTCTTTCGGGCAGTTGAAAACAGGGTAAATGTAATAAAATGTTCTAACACAGGGCTTTCCTGTTTTATAAACCCAAACGGCAAGATTTTTGGCCGGCTTTCCAAACAAGAAAAAGATATCTTTGTAGAGGGTTATTCTACGCAGAAAATATTGGTTGAGAAGAGGTCTCCCTCATTCTACACCCGCTTTGGAGATGCATTTGCTATTCTCTGCTTGCTGTTTTGTGCGGGGTTTGGTATAATAAAAAGACACAAATGATGAAAGCCCTTGCTTTGTTTTCCGGAGGATTGGACAGTGTCCTAACTGCCAAACTTATTTTAGAACAGGGGCTTGAGGTATTAGCGGTTAATTTTATTACCCCTTTTTCTGCCTCGGATAATGAGGAAAGGGTTAAACAGATTGCCGCTGATTTAGGAATAGAATTAAGGACGATTGCCTTGGGGGATGAGTATATTGAGATAGTTAAGTCACCAAAATACGGCTATGGCAAGAATCTCAATCCCTGCCTTGACTGCCGAATATTGATGTTTAGGCAGGCAAAGAAATTCCTCCGGGGAGAGGTATCTTTTATTATCACCGGCGAGGTATTGGGTCAGCGGCCGATGTCTCAACATAAAAACGCATTCAGGTTAATTGAAAAAGAAAGCGGCTTAGAAGGTCTGATTCTGCGTCCGCTTTCGGCGAAATTACTACCGCTTACAGTCCCCGAAAAAGAAGGATGGGTAGATAGAGAGAAATTGTTAAATATACAAGGACGTTCGCGCAGGATGCAGATAGAGTTAACAAGCAAATGGGGGATTAGCAACTATTTTTCCCCAAGCGGCGGCTGTCTGCTCACCGACCCTATTTTTAGCCAAAGAATGAGAGACCTTTTGAGATATCAAGATACCTCTTTAAACAATATAAATCTGCTTAAAATTGGTCGCCACTTTCGCCTATCCCCGCGGACAAAATTGATTGTGGGAAGAGATGAAAAAGAAAACAATCTCCTTACTGATTTAGTCAAAAAAGATAATATCTGTTTCGAACCTCTCGAGGTAAAGGGTCCGATAGGCATAGGGCAGGGGAATTTTGATGATTCTCTAATTAATTTAGCCGTCCAGATAATCGCCCGATATTGCGATGAAAAGGAGAAAGCGATAGAAATAAGTTGGAAATTACCTAACGAAGAAGTGGAGAAAATTAAGGCGATGGCGATGAGTGAGAAAAAAATAGAGGAGTTTAGAATATAACTGTTGAATAACACTGATGGCACTGATAAAATAAACACTGATACCACTGATAATTCATCAGTGTAATCATTTTTTAGTCAGTGTAATCAGTGATACTGGGGGTGAGAAAATGAAGACATATCAGGGAAAGCTGATTGGTAAAGGGAAAAAGTTTACGGTTGTGGTTTCCCGCTTTAACGATTTTATCGGTAAGCGGCTTGTAGAAGGAGCAGTGGATATCCTCGTGCGTCACGGCGTAGAGGAGAATGGGATTGAAATTATCTGGGTTCCCGGCTGTTTAGAGATTCTCTATATAGCCAACAAAATAGCCAAAAAGGGGAAGAAGTGTGATGCGATTATTTGCTTAGGGGCAATCATCAAAGGCGAGACATCGCATTTTGATTTTTTAGCCACTCAGGTAATTAAAGGAATTTCCCAGATTTCTTTGAGCGGCAATCTGCCGGTGATCTCGGGGATAATCACTGCCGATTCCCTGGAGCAGGCAATTCAGCGGGCAGGGGCAAAAGAGGGCAATAAAGGAGCAGACGCTGGATTAGCCGCTTTGGAGATGGCAGATTTAGATAAGAATGCGTAAGCGAACAAAGGCGCGCGAAGTAGCCCTCCAGATTCTTTATCTGATTGATATCAGCGAAGATAATTATCAGGTTGCCTGGAAGAAATTCTGGAGCACGGAGTCGTCAGAGGCTTCTGAGGAAATTCACCCTGTTAAATCCCCGCCAGCGCGGGGTGCTCGTCTTTCAGGCGAGCAATTTAACAGGGTAAAGGAATTTTCCGGGCAATTAGTAAAAGGGACGATAGAGAATCTTAAATCGATTGATGAAATAATTAGCAACTCCGCCGAGAACTGGCGACTCTCGCGTATGGCAGTGGTCGAGCGGAATATTCTGCGGCTTGCTACCTATGAACTCCTTTTTTGCCCTGAGATTCCCCCGATTGTTTCCATAAACGAGGCAGTTGACCTGGCAAAGAAATACAGTGGTCTGGAAGCCGGCAAATTCGTGAATGGGATACTAGATAAGATAAGAATATCAAATGAGTGATGTTAGCTATATGCAGTTAGCCCTGCGATTAGCTTTAAAGGGCAAGGGAGAAACGAGCCCTAACCCTCTGGTAGGAGCAGTAGTAGTTAAGGACAGAAAGATTGTAGGGCAAGGATATCATCAGCAAGCCGGCAAGAGGCACGCCGAGATTGTTGCCCTTGCTCAAGCCGATGAAAAGGCAAAGGGTTCTACACTTTATATCAACTTAGAACCCTGCGATACCTACGGAAAGACCCCTCCCTGCACGGATAGAATTATCAAAGCCGGTGTCAGGAAGGTAGTTATTGCCCTGATTGACCCCAATCCTGCCAATAGAAAAAAAGGAATAAAAAAATTAAGAGAGCATAATATAGAGGTAAAGACAGGGGTTTTAAAGAGGGAGGCCGAAGAGCTCAATAAGTGCTGGACAAAATTTATTACCCAGAACCAGCCCTATGTGATTCTAAAAATAGCCCAATCCTTAGACGGCAAAATTGCCACTTTTACTGGCGACTCAAGATGGATTACTTCACCAGCGGCGCGAAGATATGTGCATAAACTGCGTTCGCAGGTGGATGCGATTTTAGTAGGCATAAATACAGTTATCAAAGATGACCCTTTGTTGAGCGCTCGCCTTTCCGAAAAGAGATTATACAAACATCAGCCGATAAAAATAATTTTAGACAGTCATCTAAGAATTCCCTTAGACGCAAAAATTTTTTCCCGCCAATCTCCCGCCTCGGTAATTATTACCGCCACCAAATCCACTTTTTTAACCAAGATAAAGAAATTAAAGAAAAAAGGAGCGCAGGTATTAATAGTCAGAGCAAAAAATAAGAAGGTAGATTTAAGGGTGTTAATGCCGGAATTGGCAAAAATGGGGATTGTGAAACTTCTGATAGAAGGCGGAGGCGAGGTTTTTGACTCGGCCATTGAGAGCAGGATAGTGGATGAGTTTCTTGTCTTTATTGCCCCCAGGATAATCGGCGGCGTCAGCAAAATCTCCCAAGCTCAGCAATTGGATAATTTAAAAGTGGAAAGGATAGGAAAGGATATATTGATAAAATGTTCACCGGAATAATCGAACAATTAGGCGAGGTCAGGAAAATAGAATCTATCTCCGGCAATAAAAAGCTGTTTATTAAGCCGGCTTCTTTCTGGCAGGATTTAAAAATAGGCGAGAGTATTGCTGTGGACGGAGTTTGCTTGACTGTTGTTGGTTTTAAAAAGGATTTTTTTGCCGCCGAAGTAATGCCGGCAACCTTATCCCAAACTACCTTAGGCAGTTTAAAGCTCGGCGAATATGTAAATTTAGAGCGCTCCTTAATGCCTGCTTCTCATCTGAGCGGGCACTTTGTAAGCGGTCATATTGACGGAATGGGTGTAATTAGCAATAAGCAGAAAGGAAAGGATGTTATTTTATCTATTAAGGTTTCTGCGGAAATAATCAAATACCTCTTACCCAAGGGCTCTATTGCCGTAGATGGAATAAGCTTGACTATTGGCGAAATAAAAAATAAGGAATTTATTGCCTATCTCATTCCGCACACCCTAAAAAATACCAATCTGCAGTTTAAAAATGTAGGGGATAAAGTAAATATTGAAATAGACCTGTTGGCAAAAGCAGTTTATCAGTATTTACAGAACTTTAGCAAAGACAAGCAGGAAATAACAAAAGAGATGTTAATCAGTGGAGGATTTCTCTAAATATCTCAATTCCACGAAGAAAAATCTTGACAGAATTTCTTTATAGAGTATAATCTTTATAACTTAACAAATTTGTTAAGTTATAAAGAACTTATGGACGAAATTTTCGCTACGGAATTATCAAAAAAGCTTCAAATTGATATTGAGCAAATTGTAAGAGAAGAATATGAGATGCTCTTTTTAAAAGAGCTTTTTGAAAGCAAGATAGGAAAGAATTTAGTTTTTAAAGGCGGAACAGCCCTACGGCTTTGCTATGGTTCCCCAAGATTTTCTCAGGATTTAGATTTCTCTTCAAGAAAAGAAATCCCAAAAACAGGCTTTTTTGAGATTATAAACTCTTTTCCTAACAAATTTCCACAAATTAAAATTGATGATTTATTTTCAAAAAGGTTCACCTCTTTTGCCTTATTGAAAGTCCAACAGGATTATCTCTCCCGCACTTTTTCTGTAAAAATAGAAATTTCCAAAAGAAAAGAAACCTGGCAAGAAAACAGAGATTTTCAAAT
>DAOWKH010000009.1 GCA_030639955.1 Candidatus Omnitrophota bacterium
ATGCAATCAAGCAAAATCTGAAAAGGTGGAATTTCTTAGGGACGGCCGAGATAAAGCGACTAGATTTTGAAAAGGCGCTTTCCCTTTTTGCGAGGAAGAAAGAAAAATTTGACCTCATTTTTGCCGACCCGCCTTATGAACAAAGATTGGGAGAAAAAATCTTGCGGAAAACCAACCAATGTGATATACTTCTTACCAATGGTTTGTTAATAATTGAGCATTACAAAAAAGAGATCCTACCATCAAAGGTAGGTAATTTAATTTTAAAACAGGAAAAAAAATACGGCGATACGATTTTGTCGTTTTTCAATAAGCAGACAATTTACGGAACGAAGTGAACGTAAATTGTAGCCACGACATAGTGTCGGGGCGTCTGCGCATTGAACCCTGTTAAATGCCGCTCTGCGGCAATTTCGCCTTCAGCGAAATTATTTAACAGGGTAAATTCCACTAACAAATTTACAAAGCACTTCGTGTTTTGTAAATTTAAGTGTCATCTATGAAAGCTGTCTATCCAGGAAGTTTTGACCCCCTGACCTATGGTCATTTAGACCTTATCAAGCGCGCCTCGCAAATCTTTGAGCAGGTTATTGTAGTAGTAGGGAATAATCCCCAAAAGAAGCCTGTTTTTTCATTAGAAAAAAGAATAGAATTAGTGAAAGTGGCAATCAAGGATTTTCCCAATGTCTGTATAGATAAATTTGATGGCCTGATCATTGATTATGTCCGAGATAAGAATATAAAGATAGTTATTCGCGGATTAAGGGCTATCTCTGATTTTGAATATGAGTTTCAAATGGCTTTGACCAATAGAAAGATGGATCCAGAGATAGAGACAATTTTTATGATGCCCGACGAGTCCTATTCTTATCTCTCTTCTAAGTTAATCAAGGAGATAGCCAGTTTGGGAGGCGACGTAAGCCAATTTGTTCCGCCGTTTGTGGAGAAAGAGTTAAAGCATGGATATTTTAGCCAAAATCAGAGAGAAGGCAAAATCTAATCTGCAGAGGGTAATCCTTTGTGAACCCGAGGATAGCCGTATAATCAGAGCGACCAAGGAGATTATATCTCAGCAAATAGCCAGGATTATCCTTGTAGGAAAGAAAGAAATAGTTCTGAGAAATTTTTCTGCCGGGGAGATTGAACAACTGGAAATTATCAACTCTGATGAAGACCCGCTTTGTTTATCGGCGATGTTATTAAAAGAAGGCAGAGCAGATGGGTTGGTGGCCGGGGCAACAAGGACGACAGCCGAGGTTTTAAAGAGCTTAATTTCAATCCTGGGCTGCAAGAATTCTCTTTCTATTTCGGGCGCTTTTCTGATGCAGGTTGCCAATTGCCAATCAGGAGAAAACGGTATTTTTATCTTTGCCGATTGCGGTGTAATTCCCGACCCTTCGCCAAAGCAGTTAGCCAATATTGCTATTGCTTCGGCAGATTTATTTCGCCTGCTGATAAACAAGGAGCCAAAAGTAGCAATGCTTTCTTTTTCTACAGACGGAAGCGCTACTCATAAATTTCCTGATAAAGTGATTGAGGCAACCAATATCGTAAAAGAGCTCTCTCCGGATTTAAAGATTGATGGAGAAATCCAGGCAGATGCGGCTTTAATCCCCACTGTTTCCGAGCGCAAATTTCCCTCTTCTAAAATTAAAGGGGAAGCAAATGTGCTGATATTTCCGGATTTAAACTGCGGGAATATTGCCTATAAGCTGACCGAAAGATTGGCAAAAGCGAGAGCAGTCGGCCCTTTGCTGCAAAATCTAAATAAACCGGTCAGTGACCTATCGCGGGGATGCAGTGTCCACGACATTGTTGATGCGGTGGCAATTACGGCTGTCCGTGCGGTTTCATTATGAAAATTCTGGTAATAAATTGCGGGAGTTCCTCAATAAAATACGAGTTAGTAAATCTCAAAAAATCAGAGGTAATCGTTCGGGGGATAATAGAAAAGATCGGCATCGATGTAAAGAGCCATGAAGTTGGTTTGGAGATAATCCTTGACCGCCTTATGCAGCCGCTTAAACTCTCCGCAGTCGGCCATCGGGTTGTCCACGGAGGAGAAAAATTTAGCAAAGCTGTTTTAATAGATGAAAAAATAATAAAGAGTATCCGCAGTCATTTTGAACTCGCTCCTTTGCACAATCCGCCTAACCTGATGGGGATTGAGGCGGCCAAGAAATTGCTCCCCGACATTCCGCAGGTAGCTGTTTTTGACACCGCCTTTCACCAGACAATGCCGTCTTGCGCCTATCTTTACGCCCTGCCTTACCGTTTTTATGAACAATACGGGATTCGCCGCTATGGCTTTCACGGCACCAGCCATAAGTATGTGGCTTTAGAAGCGAGCAGAATTTTAAAGAAACCGCTGAAGAAGTTGAAGCTAATTACCTGCCATCTGGGAAATGGCTGCAGTTTGGCGGCTATTAAAGATGGCAAGTCCATAGACACCAGTATGGGTTTTACTCCTTTAGAGGGTCTGGTAATGGGCACCCGTTGCGGCGATATTGACCCGGCGATAGTATTTTATCTAATGGATAAGGAAGGATTAGATGCAGAGCAAATAAGCGAATTATTGAATAAGAAAAGCGGTCTATTGGGGCTCTCGGACATCAGCAGTGATATGCGCGATATCTTGAGGGCGGCAAATAAAGATAACCCGCGGGCAAAGACAACCCTGGAACTCTTTATCTATCGTCTTAAAAAATATATCGGCGCCTATATTGCGGCAATGAACGGGATTGATGCCCTTATTTTTACCGCCGGCATTGGCGAGAATGCAGAAATAATCAGGCAAAGGATAAAGACAGGGCTTTCTTATCTATTAAAGGATGCCCGAATTTTAGTTATTCCTACCAATGAAGAACTGATGATTGCTCAGGAGACAGCGGAGATAATATGCAAGTAGAGACATTTGCCGAGAAGTTGAACAAAATTTTTAGACAAGGATTTGGTGGAGATGAATCCCTGGATCCTTATATTGAGAAAGTTACTCGAAAAGAAAATCTATCTCCTGAAGAAGCTTGTATAGCAATGCGTATTCTTATGTCTGGCAAAGCGTCTGAATATCAACAGAGAGAATTTTTGACTGCAATGCATATTAAAGAGCCATCTGTTGATGAAATTGCCGCATTTGTATATACCCTAAGGAAATTAGCAGAACCGATTAAAGTTAAAGTGAAAACTGGCATCTGGGGCAGAGCTGTTTTTGGCGATACATGTGGTACCGGGGGTGGAACGCTTGAGACCTTTAATGTATCCACAACTATCATGTTTATTCTTGCAGCAGCTGGAATTATTATTGCAAAACATGGCAATAGAGCTATTACTTCTAAATGTGGAAGTGCAGATGTTTTGGAAGAATTAGGTATAAATATTAATTTAGGACCCAAAAAAGTCGAAGAGTGCATAGCGAAAATAAAAATTGGTTTTATTTTTGCCCCTAATTTCCATAAAGCATTTAAAAATGTTCAAAAAGTTCGCAAGGAACTTCCATTTCCAACCATATTCAATATATTAGGACCACTTGCGAACCCGGCTTTTAGTTTACCGGTAGGCCTACGGGAGGAGACAAAAGCCCGATATAGTCAAGTTTTGGGTGTAAACAAACCAGAGTTGACTGAGAAAATTGCAGAGGTTTTGAAACGTTTAAATGTCCAAAGAGCTATGGTGGTTCATGGTTTTAACGGTGAAGGCAAAAAAGGTATGGATGAGCTTTCTACAGTTGGAAAAACGAAGGTTTCTGAATTGAAAGCAGATGGGAATATTGCTCATTATTTTTTAGAGCCAGAGCAATTTGGACTTAAGCGAGCCAAACCAGAGGATTTATTAGGGGGAAACCCAATAGAGAATGCAAAAATTTTAGTTGATATTTTGAAAGGGGAAGAAAAAGGTCCTAAAAGGGAACTTGTTTTATTGAATGCAGCTGCAGGTCTTTATGTCGGCGGGAAAGCAAGCAATATCAAAAAAGGAATTATGCTTGCTGAAAAAGAAATAGATAATCTTCGTGCATACAGGAAATTAGAAGATTTAAGAAATTTTTCTAACCGGTAGGCAAACTAAAAAAACACTTGACAGGATTAGGTTGTTGTGGTAAAAAGTAAATGAAGCCACAATTTAGGCGACTGTAAAGGAGACTAAATTGTATGGCTGAATTTACCCTGTTAAATAATCCCGACCAAGTCGGGATTCCGCCGTAGGCGGATTTAACAGGGTTCAATGCGCACAGCAATTTACGTTCACTACGTTCCGTAAGTTGCGTGCTTATTGAAAGGAGGTGAAAAAGGATGTTGAAAATGCTCAGAAACCGAAAGGGTTTTACACTGGTGGAGGTTATGATTGTTGTAGCAATCATTGCTCTATTAGCGGCAATTGCAATACCGAATTTGATGAAGGCAAGAGAGGGTGCAGATATAACAGCGTGTGCGGCGAATAAGAAGGCGTGCATAAATGCGATAACGACCTGGGCCGTGAAAGAGAATATCGACATTGCTACATTAATAACCAAGTATAATGGTAAGCAGATAGCTACAGTCACAGGTGCAGGAACCGCTATAGGAGATGGTTATCTTGATGCTACGGACTGTTGGTGTCCACTTGACAAAACATACGTTGCTGGTAAGGATTATACAGCAGCAGTTGCAACGTCTGGGAAGATTACGCTCACTTGTAACTACAAGACGACCCATCCATAATTAGAAGTAGAAGAGGTCAGATTTGCTTATAATTTTATAAGCTAATAAAGTAAAAAGGGGTAGCGAAAGCTACCCCTTTTTCTTTAATAAACGAAGCCAAGGGGGTGAAAAAATGCTAAGAAAGGCGAAAGGTTTTACATTGGTAGAGGTTCTGATTGTAATAGCAATTCTTGCTTTACTGGCGGCAGTTGCTATTCCTAATATTATCGGACCGCGAATGTTCGCCAATGAATCAGCTGCCCAGGCGAGATTAAGGACATTCTCTACTGCCTGCGAGACCTATGCCGCCGCAAATAATGGAACCTACCCCACAGCTGAAGCAAATTTAACCGGCGCAAGCCCTCCTTATCTTACTGAATCTTTAGTAGGAACAAGCGCAGGATATGCCTTTAGTCAGGACTTTGATTCTGGCGGTGCCGGCTATGCTATGAAGGCCGTGGGAGGAACTACCTCTTATTGTATCGAAACAGGAGGAGCGGAGAGCAGTGCAGCTGGGACAACAATTACCTGCAGCGCACCATAAGTGAACCCTCGAGGGTTCACTTTTTGGTTGATCCTGTTAAATCTTTTGCTTTCAGCAAAAGAAAATCAAAGATTTTATTTAACAGGGTTGACTTTTTTTAGTTGATGGGCTAAACTATAATCTATAGTATCGGATTTTCAATCCGATACTGATTACAGCGATTAAAAGCCGATTACACAGATTAAAATTTTATGAGAAATTTATGTAAAAAGAAGGGGTTCACTTTATTAGAACTAATTTGCGCTGTAGCTATTTTGATTACTGCTTTAGTGGGATTATTAAGTTCATATGCTGGATGTTTTAATCTTGTCCAATCCAGCACGAACACTTCCATTGCTGTTAATGAAGCCCAGCGGATAATGGAGGAGATGCGCAGACGTAATCTAACTGATATAGTCAATGAAAAATGGCAGGATTGGGTAGAAGATGAAGGTTGTAATTGTCTAAATAAGGAAAAAATAATTGTAGGTTATCTAGACAAGACAGCAGACCCCCTGCAAATTTCAGTCAAGGTTAGCTGGAAAGAGAAAAAAAGAACGCGGAATGTAGAGTTGGTGACTCTTTTGACGGAGAGATGAGCAGACGCGAGTTTACCCTGTTAAATCCGCCAAAGGCGGAATTTCACCTTTGGTGAAATTATTTAACAGGGTGAACACGAGTTATGAATCAAAGAAATACGAATTGTCACGAATTCACGAATTGTAAATCTGCGGGATTTACTTTAGTAGAGATAATTTTTGTTGTTTTTTTCTCTACAATTATTGCGGGGCTGATGTGGTCAATTTTGTCAGCAGGAAGAGACGCCTGGCATACAGCCGATACAAAGATTGAGATTCAGGATAATCTGAGATTAGGAATGAATAGAATGGTGAAAGAATTGCAGGGAGCAAGTTCTATTGACGCAATCAGCGACAATTTTTTGGAATTTACTGCGAGTGGAAATACTGTAGAATACTCAATAGTAAATAATCGATTAATACGAACCGTAGCTGGAAGCCCTAAGATTTTAGCTAATAATATTAACTCTGTCCAATTTACTCTTTTCGGTGAAGATGCGCTGGAGATAAATTTAAGCGGGGGAAAAACCACAGTATTGAGAAGAGAACTGAATTTTAATCTCACCTCGCGGGTGGTATTGAGGAATTGAATGAAAAACAATAAAGGATTTTTGTTGGTTACGGCTTATTTAGTCATTATTGTTTTGCTGATTTTAGGCAGCGCTTTTCTCCTGCGCAGTGTTAATGAAAATAACCTTGTCCGGCGACAGACAATGCGCAAACAGGCGTTTTATCTTGCTGAGGCAGGATTGCAGCGTGCTCACAAAGGTCTCAGAGAGAATTGGAGTGGCTACACAACCGAACTTCCCCGTAACAGTGTCTTTAGTCAGAGCTTCGAAAATATCGGAAGCTTTACTGTGGATATAGAAAATGATCCCCTTCCAAATACTATAAAAGTGACTTCTAAAGGAACTGTGGGAACTGTGGAAAGGACATTGGAGGAGATAATAAAGGGGACGACCGGCGGTGGTTTGCCTTTTGACTTTGCTGCCTTAGCTGCCGGTAACCTTTTCTTGGAAGGAAACGCAAGTATTGAGAATCAAGATGTATATGTGAACGGGAATCTGGAGGTTCACTCTCCTAACGGGATTAACGGAGGGGATGTATATGCTAAGGAAAATGTGATCTTAGGAACTGGGAGCGAGGTGAGCGGCATAACCGGCAATGTAAATGCTAACGGAAATATCACTGTTAATTCGGGTTCTACCATTACAGGTAACGCAACAGCAGCAGGAAATATTACTGAGGATGGAACGATTACCGGGGACAAAATCTCCGGTGCTCCTGACCCGGTGGATGAAACAGCCCTCGCGGCTAAGGTAGAGAGCTATAGGTTGTCCCAAGAAGACTGGGATAACTATAAGGCTCAGGCCCAGGCGGCAGGTACTTATCACGGAGGAGCCTTTTCCCCCAACGGAGAGTACAGCGGGCTGCATTATGTGGACGGGGCCCTTACTATTGCCGATGGGGCCAGTATTTCTGGCGAGGCCACGTTTGTGATAGCTGGAAGCGTTCAGTTTAACGGAGGAAATATAGACCTCGACCCGGCCCCAGGAAATGATTATAGTCTGATTATTGAAAAAAACGTTGAACTTCCCACTGGGACTTCGGGCACTGTGGGAGGGGTTATCTATTGTGAAGGAAATTTTAATATCGGTAGCTTCCTTACCCTCGAAGGTGCAGTAATCTGTTTTGGAAATCTTCATGCTTCGGGAAATTTCAGTATTGAATTTCCTGTGGCGGGGACTACCCTGAAAGTTCTTTCTTGGAGGGAGTTGTATGAGAAATAAAATCTTCCCTCAATCAAGGTCAACCGTTGGTTTAGACATCGGGAGCTCAGAGGTAAGGATGCTTGAGCTGGAGAAGAAAGAAGGAGAGTTTTATGTGCTTAACTGGGGAATAAGCAAGATTGAAGGAGATGTTTCCAAGGCAATTCGGGAGGCGATTTACCCTGTTAAATCCCCGCCAGGGCGGGGTGCTCGCCTGAAAGGCGAGCAATTTAACAGGGTGAACATCTCTCTCTCCGGACCAAATGTAATTGTCCGCTATATTGACCTGCCCAAGATGACCAAGGAAGAATTGAGTAAATCTCTACAATTTGAAGCCGAGAAATATCTTCCGTTTAAGGCAGAGGAGATATTTTTCGATTGGCAGGTTCTCGAGCAGAGCACAGAAAAGATGAAGATTCTTTTATGCGCAGCTAAAAAGGACTTTGCAGAGAAGAAGATTAAAATTGCAGAGGAAGCAGGATTGAAAGTTCAACTTATTGATATCGATACGCTATGCTTGGTAAATTCGTTTTGTTTCAATAATCCTTCCGAGAGCAAAACCCTTTGCCTTTTAAACATAGGAACAGAGATAACTAATTTGAGCATTGTCAGGGAGGGGATGTCTTATCTTGCCCGCGATATTGAATCAACCACTCCCGTCTTGGAAAGATTGCTTAATGAAATTGGACGCTGTTTTGATTTTTATGAAAGCCAATATGGAGAAGAAGTAAAGAAGATTTATTTAAGCGGCGGAGCCGCTGATCTTGATTCAAAAAAATTTCTCAAGCAGAAATTAAACATTGAAGTAGATTTTTGGAATCCTTTAAAATCTATACAGCCTGTCTTGGAAAGAACAAAGGGTTTTGAGGAGCTGGAGAAAAGAAAAAGCGAATTTACCATTGCCGTCGGATTGGCAATAAGAGAATGCTAAAAATAAACCTTTTACCTTTACAGATGCGCAGAAGAAAGGAGATGTTCCCTCCGAACTTTCTTTTTCAGCTCGGAGGAATTTTTCTAATTCTGTTAATAGCTATAAGTTTAATCATTGCTGGAATTAGATGGCAGAGAGGAATATCTTGCCGAAGAATAAATCGAAAGTGGGCAGGATTTTTTCAGTTAGAAAATAAAAATAGGCAATTAGAGGTAAAAAAGAGAAATTTAGAAAAATACTTAAAAAGAAAAATTCTCTGGAATGAGAAATTTGATTTAATTAATCGGCTCCTTCCTTCCGGGGTTTGGCTTACTGAGCTTTATTGGGGGAAGGAGAAGGGAGAAGAGAAGGTTTTTATTATCGAGGGGCAGTCCCTGCCTCTAAGAGGAGGGGCAGTTGATAACATAATCAAATTTATGGATAATCTAAAGAATAGCAAAAGCTTTTTTGCTGATTTTAAAAAAATAGAGCTAATTACCCGGAAAGAAAGTGAAGGAACAATGGGGTTTAAGTTGGTGATAAAAAAACAATGAAACAAATAAGGGATTTAACGGTTATAAAGGATTTTTTTGTACAGAATAAAATTCTGGTAGGGTTCTCTTCCGGCGCTTTAGTCATCCTTTTTTGCTGGTTATTTTTATTTCTCTTTCCTCAATTAAGCGCAATAGGAAAAGCCCAGACAGAGTTAAGGACATTAAAACAAAAGGCGAAAGAGATAAACTCGAGAGAAATAGATTCTGATATTTTGATAAAGAAAAGTGCTGTTTTAGAGAGCCGGATAGACCTTTATAAAAATAGTGTATTGAATAAAGAAGAGACCACCTCTTTATTGGGATATTTATCTCAATCAGCGCAGAAAAGTAATGTTAGAATTATGGGAATTGAACCAGTGCAAGGAGAAAAAAAGGAAGGAGATTATCTGCCTCTGTTTATAAAAATAAATTTAGAAGGAAAATTTTATCAATTAGTTAATTTTGTCTCTTATTTGGCGGGTTGCAACAAATTCATTGATATAGAGAAATTTGAGATTGTTTCTTCGGATGGGGAGAAGCAGGAAGCAAGATTTGTTTTGAAGTCGTTTATTACTACTCAGAAAATTGTGCCTCGGGGGATTTTCTGCTTGAAAGATATTCCTTCTATATCTGAAAGCAATCCTTTTTCTGTTAAGACAGCAAAAGTATCCCCTTTTTTTCAAGATGTTCGCTCTCTCTCTGATATTCATCTCCAAGGAATAGTCTACGAACAAGAGAATCCCTTAGCAGTGATAAATAGCTATATTGTAAAGGAGGGCGAGCGGTTAGGAGAGTTTATGCTGGAGGCGATAAAGGAACAGGAAATTTTATTAAGGAAAGGGGAAGAGAATTTTGTAATAAAGTTACAAGGAGGCGAGAGATGAAAACCAAACCTAAAATTTATATTATTGCTACCGCTGTAATTCTGTTTGTTCTTCCGGTACTCATCTTAAGGGCCCAGAAAACAGAGCAAGCCCAACGATTAGAGCGAGAAAAGATAGTTGAAACCAAGCCCGGAAGGATAACTATGGATTTTAAAGAAGCCGATATTAAAGATGTGCTCAGAATTATTTCCTATAAGAGCGGGATGAACATTGTTTCCGGAGAAGATGTCAAGGGAGCGGTTACTATCCACTTAGTCGATGTTCCCTGGCAGAATGCGCTTGATGTGATTTTGCGAACCTATGGTTTTGGTTATGAAAAAGAAGGAAATATTATTCGCGTTCGCGATTTAAGCAAATTGGGTAAGGAAGGTCTACAGACCAAGGTATTTTCTTTGAGTTATGCCAGGGCGAAAGAGGCATCCAAATCTTTGGAAAAGATGCTTTCGGAGAGAGGCAAGATAGAATTTGACACCAGGACAAATCTGTTGATTGTTACCGATATTCCGGCAAATCTGAGCAAGCTCAAGGAAGTAATCAAAATCTTAGACAAAATCACACCTCAGGCTATGATTGAAGCAAAGATTATTGAGATAACCTTGGGAGATTCAGAGAAGTTGGGTATTGACTGGACAATGAAAATAGCGGCAGGTGGTTCTAAAAGGCCAACTACATTTCCCTTTACCTCAGAGGTTAAGGGAACGGGTACAAAGATGTTTCCTAAGGTAAAGGTTCCGAGTCAACTTGAAGTAGTAGACACTTCTGAATATAGTGAGACAGGCCAATTGATTACCGAATCTAAAGAAGAGAAAATGTGGCATAAGTTAATGCCTGGTTTTCCATCAGTTGCCTCTGATAAGTTTCTTTTTGGCACACTGGACTTTTCTCAATTTCGAGCTGTCTTAGAAATATTAAATTCAAGAGCAGATACCAATATTATTTCTAATCTGCGTATTACTACTTTAAATAATCAAGAGGCAAAAATATTTGTGGGACAAGTTGTTCCTATTCCTAAATATACATATAGTAAAGAATCAGGTACGCAGGTTATTTCGGGTTATAAAGATCAGGAAATAGGGATAAAACTTGTCGTAACGCCGAACATAAACGATCAGAACTATATTACTCTAAGTATAAATCCCAGTATAGAGCAAATTATTGGTTCAACAGGGCCGAATGGAGAGAGGCCAATATATTCTACGCGTAGTGCAGAAACAAAGGTTATGATAAAGGATGGCCAAACCCTTGTTATCGGAGGGCTTATCTCTGAAAAAAAGATTAAGTATAGAAAGAAGGTTCCCATTTTGGGAGATATACCACTATTAGGTCTTTTATTCAGCAAGAAAGAGGATACGCTAAGTAAAACAGACCTGCTTATTTTTATTACTCCTCATATTGTTAGAGATACTGAAACTGCCAATATGCAATATCTTTCAAAGAGTAAGATAGAAATGAAGAAGTAAAGATAAAACCCCAAGCCCCAATGACCAATGCCCAACCAAGCCCCAAATCCCAAACCCCAAGGTTATTATTTTTTGTTTGGGATTTAAAGAATTGGGATTTGATTGGGATTTGGAAATTGGGATTTGGGATTTCCGACGAACGAGCGTAGCGAGGAGGAGGGCGTGTCCCAAATATTAATAGATCTTGTTCCCGAAGAAAAGAGAATTGCCTTAATTGAAGATTCCAAACTCCAGGAGTTTTATATTGAGAGGAGCCGGGAGGAAAGTATCCTCGGAAATATTTACAAAGGGAAGGTTAAGTCAATAGTAGAGGGGATTGAAGCCGCTTTTATAAACTTAGGACTGGAAAAAGAGGGATTTTTATATACCTCTTCACGCTCTTCGGATAGCGATTACTTTGATGAACTAAGCGGAGATGTCGGCAGCTTTTTTGAAAGTAGCGATAAATCGATTCCCTTAAAAAATGATCAAGAAATCTTAGTGCAGGTAGTTAAACAACCCATAGGAAGGAAGGGCCCTCGTCTTACTACCCGCCTCGCCTTAGCCGGAAGATATTTAATCCTGATGCCTCTTTGCTCTTCTCTTTCAGCGCGAGGAGTTTCAAGAGGAGTTTCCCGCAAGATTAGAGATTTAGCCGAAAGGGAGAGGATAAAAAAAATTATTAATGAGCTCAGGATTCCTAAAGGGATGAGTATTATTGCCCGCACTGCTGCCGAAGGCAAAAGTAAAAGGGAGTTTTTTGGCGACCTGTCTTATTTAATGAATTTATGGCGCTATCTGCGCCGAAATATACTTAGAAAAAACGCCCCTTGTTTATTGTATGAAGAGTTAGATTTGGTTTTGAAAGTAATCAGAGATTGCAGCGAGGATGTTGAAGAGATAATAGTTAATGATGAAGAGGAATGCAAGAGGATTCTTGGTTTTAGCCGGCGTCATCTCCCTTCGTTGACTTCTAAAATCAGGTATATCAAAGGTTCTTTATTCGAAAAATATGAGAAGGATATCGAAAAAATTTTCTATCGCCAGATTCACTTGAAAGGCGGTAGCTCTATCGTTATTGAACAAACAGAAGCATTGGTTTCTATTGACGTGAACAGCGGAAGATTCAAGGGGAAGAATATGGAAGAAACCAGTGTGCGCACTAATTACGAGGCCTGCAAAGAGATTACCCGCCAGCTTAGATTGAGAAATATCGGCGGAATAGTAATTATTGATTTTATTGATATGAGGTTGGCAGAGAACAGAAAGAAAATCCTATCTGCTTTAGATAAATTTTTATCTAAAGACCGCGCAAAGATTAAGGTTCTTCCCTTTTCTGAAATTGGAGTAGTAGAACTTACCCGCGAAAGAAGGACGCCAAGTTTAGAGAATTTGCTTTACCATGCCTGCTCTCATTGCCAGGGAAAAGGGCTGATAAAGACGCTGGATACAATGGTTATCGAGGCATTGACAAAGATAAGAAGGGATATCCAAAAAGGGGATGTAGAAATGAGTGTGCATCCCGGGGTCGCTTTGCATCTTTTGAACAAGAAAAAGTCGATGCTTCTTGATTTAGAAAATAAATTTGGACATAAGATTATAGTAAATAAAATTCCAAATCCACAAATATAATTTTCAGTTTTCTCCGCCGAATTGGCGGATCCAATCAATTTTTCCATCCTCCGTAGCAGGCTACTGCGGAGGACGGGCATTTAATCAATTTTCAATTAATGCCAGCAATATCAGATAAATTGAAAATTAAAGAATTGTAAATTAAATGGTAATTGATAATTGGTAATTGAAAATTCCGACGACTGAACGCTTGTCCGCCGAAGCCCACAGGGCGAAGGCGGGAAGTGAAGGAGGAGGCGTGATGTATGCAATAATTAGAACCGGAGGAAAGCAATATAAAATAAAAGAAGGTGATATTTTAGAGGTAGAGAGGATTGCCGGGCAGGAGAATAAAGAAGTTATTTTAGATGAGGTTTTATTGGTTAATAACGACAAGGATGTTATCGTTGGCCAGCCCCTAATAAAAGGGGCAAA
>DAOWKH010000065.1 GCA_030639955.1 Candidatus Omnitrophota bacterium
GTCTATGAAATCAGGGCCCACGATGAACCCTCTATATTTCATCCGCTAAAGCATCTGCATTATACAACCAGCACAGTCAGCGATAATTATGATGAGATAAAGGAGATATTCCCCGAAATGGAAGGCGAGCCCGAACGAGGGAGTTGGACAAGCGAGGGGAAAATTAACAAGGGTTTAAGAGAGATAGGAATAAAGATAAAAAGATTTTTGAGAATTTAAAACAGGACTTTTGCAAAAATTCAGTGAGAGGAGATTTTTCCATTTCTCGCTCTCGTGATTTTTTCTTAACGCTAAAATCTGCGTCTCGGTTCACCCTGTTAAATTCAGCTTCGCTGACTATTTAACAGGGCAGGGGCAAAAATCAAACTCGCCCGCCTCTGTCCCGAAACGGTTCGGGACATCAGCGGTCTCAAACATGATTTTTGTATTTCCTGCCTCAACTTGATTTTAGTCATAGACCTACCGGCTAAAAAAACCAATGTTCGCTCAGAACGCAAAAATCTCCTTGATTAAACAAGAATTTAGAGAAAATTGCAAAAGTCCTGTTTAAATCCCAGAAACCTTGACATCCTTAGTAGGTTGTGGTATCATTATCAAGAACTTTTTAAAGATAGAAAAAAAGATGAAAAACAAACACAAGAAAATTTTAATTACCATTTTAACCATAACAGGGATATTATTTTCTCTTTCTGCTTATGGGGAATCTGATGAGGATACTGAGAAACTTATCCGTGCAGCAAATCAAGGTTATTCTTCTAATGCAACCAACAGAACCTTCCAAGAACTTCTTTATCCAGTAGCCAAAAAGAACAATACTTTCTCTCCAAATTCTTCTCCGGTGATATATGTATCTTCTGATGATATAGCTGCTGTTGATGCTCTTTCAGAAACGCAAGAGGATGAACGAGGAAGTTTCAGGAGACTTTATGACTGGCTGAAAGGAAGCTATAATTATGTTAGGGAGAAACTGGAGGAAGTAGAAGATACAACTATTGGGAATAGTGAGACAACAAATCGGGATTATTTTATGGAGCCCCAAGTTTCTTGGATATGGACTGATAGGTATAATCCCTTTCTTGCAGACAAAAATGAGATAAAGATAATGCATTACTATACTGTTCCAAGCCGTCGTAGCTCTAATCCGTTCGTATTCCATGCAACGGTAGGACATGAAGATGTACCATTCTCGCTTCGCGGCCCAGTGATAATCCAGCACACGGATAATTTCCCTTGGCTTAAACCTAAAACCCTAAAGGGTGCAGGAGCTCTAATTTTTTTCTATCCAAATGTTATAGAGTATGAAATTAGAAAATATTTGCAACCTCAGGATATTGTAAAAAACCAAGTTGATGAGATTACAGAAGGTGATTACTCTATAGAAAGTTATTTTAACAGTAGAGAAAAAATTTGGAATTGGATAGCAAAAAATATTGAACCTGATTCTGATAAAACGCAAGGATGGCAGAAATGGTTTAATTCCCATCATCTCCCAGCTGAAACACTCGCTAGCAGAAAAGGAGTATGCCGAGATTATGCTCATTTAGAGGTTTATATGCAAAATTATTTATACGAAAGAACTTTTGATAACCCCACTCTTGTTCCCCATCCAAAGGAATGATTCTTCTCAAAAAATAAGAAAATTATTAAACTTTGGCAAAATACTCAAATGAAAGGGGATTTTTGCGTTTTGAGCGAACATTGGTCCGCCTAAGGCGGATCAAGTTGAGGCAGGAAATACAAAAATCATGTTTGAGACCACCGATGTCCCGAACCGTTTCGGGACAGAGACGGGCGAGTTTGATTTTTGCCCCTGCCCTGTTAAATAGTCAGCGAAACTGAATTTAACAGGGTGAACCGAGACGCAGATTTTAGCGTTAAGAAAAAATCACGAGAGCGAGAAATGGGAAAATCCCTTTTTAATTTGTATTGACATTCTCCCAAAAATTCTTGACGCAAACAGGGGTTTAGGGTATAATGAAACGATGACTATTCACATCCTTACCCTTTTCCCCGAGATGTTCAAGGGTCCTCTCACCGAATCCATTATAAAAAGGGCGATAGAAAAAAAACTGGTAGAGATAAATATTCATAATTTAAGAGATTACTCTACGGACAAACACAAGAAATGCGATGACCGCCCTTATGGCGGCGGACCGGGGATGCTCTTGAAACCCGAGCCGATATTTGCGGCCGTGGAAGAAATTACCCGGAAAAAGATAAAAGGAGAACGCCGGGTGATTTTAACCAGCCCCGAGGGCAAACCCTTTAGTCAAAAGCTCGACAGGGAGCTTTCCCAATTAGAAGAAATAGTGTTTATTTGTGGACACTACGAAGGGATTGACGAAAGGGTAAAAAAGATTGTTGATGAGCAGATTTCCATAGGGAAATATATTTTAAGCGGGGGAGAACTTCCGGCAATGGTGATTACTGATGCGCTGGTGAGGTTGATTCCCGGCGTATTGGGGTGCGTAGAATCAAACTTGCAGGAATCTTTCGCAAAAGGGGATTTATTGGACTATCCTCAATGGACTCGTCCGGCAGTGTTTAGAGGGATGAAAGTTCCCAGAGTTATTATTTCGGGAGACCATCAGGCAATTGAGAAATGGCGCCAGCAAAAGGCAGAAGAAAAGACCAATCAATGCAAAATGAAAAATTAGCAGAGAGCAAATAAATGAAGCTAAACAGCGAAATTTGCTTCGCAAATTTCTATCCTGCTTTATTCGCTTCGCTCATTTCGCAGGCTCTCGCCTATGGCGAGCAGGGAAAGGAGGGAACAAGATAATGACAGACAAGATTGATTTAGTAGAAAAGGAGTATTTTAAAAAGGATATTCCTGAGTTTAGGCCCGGGGATGAAATCAAGGTTTTCTCGGAGATTCCCCCACAGCCGGAGCTAAAATTGAAAAAAAAGACAGTTAGGAAGAAAGAGAAAGAGGAGCGGAAGAGAATGCACGCTCAGCTTTTCCAGGGGATAGTTTTGGCAAAAAGAGGCTCGGGGTTAAGACAGACCTTTGTGGTGCGTAAGATTTCTTATGGAGAAGGGGTGGAAAAGACATTCTTACTGCACTCTCCTTTTATAAAAAAAATTGAGGTTGCCAAACGCAATAAGGCAAGACGAGCAAAACTTTATTATTTAAGGAAGAAATGAAAAAAAGTTTTGAAAATATGGTTGCAGGGGTTGACGAAGCCGGGAGAGGAGCATTAGCCGGTCCGGTAGTTGCCGGTGTAGTTTTTTTCTCCTCCAACGTTTCTATAAAAGGGATTGCTGATTCTAAAACATTAACTCCGGCAAAGCGTTCTTTTCTTTTTTCGCAGATTATTAAAAGAGGGAAAATTGGAATTGGCATCATTAATGAGAAAGCAATCGATGAAATTAATATTCTGCAGGCAAGTTTAAGAGCAATGGAGCAGGCATTTCTCGATTTGAATAGAAAGAAAAAGATTGGACACCTTTTTGTGGATGGGCCGATAAAGCCAAATGTTTCCTGCCCTTGCACAGGGATAATAAAGGGGGATAAAAAGAATTTTCATATTGCCGCCGCTTCTATTGTGGCAAAGGTAATTCGCGACCGAATTATGCTTATCTACAGCCGACTCTTCCCGGGCTATGGTTTTAAAGAACATAAAGGATATCCTACAAAAAATCATCTGAAAGCCCTGGATAAATATGGCCCCTGTTTTATCCACCGCTATTCTTATAAGCCAGTGAAGCAGCGGATGAAATGCTCTCAAAGATAGAATTGGGAAAATCGGGAGAGGAGATCGCAGTTGCTTTTTTGAAAAGAAAGGGATGCAGGATAATTGCGCAGAATTACAAGTGCCTGTTTGGAGAGATAGATATAATCGCCAGGTTTAGAAAAACCTTAATTTTTGCCGAGGTAAAAACGCGGCATCCTTCTCATTTTGGTCTCCCTCAAGAGGCGGTGGATAAAAGAAAACAGCGACAGATTGCCAGAACCGCCCTTTATTATCTTACTGCCCAGCAACTTCTTAAAAGCCCTGCCCGTTTTGATGTCCTCTCTATTCTGATTAATCCTGATGGCTTGAAGGAGATTGAATGGCTAAAGGATGCCTTTTCTTTGCCGGAAAGGTACAGTTATTAAAATGAAACTCCTTAACCAACTCACTGCCCATAGATTATTAAAGATGCTCAAAAAAGAAGAAATAACATCTTTAGAAATTGCAAGAGCTTTGTTTGAACGCTTAGAGAAAGTAGAGGATAAAATCAAGGGCTATCTCTTTTTGGATAAAGAGAGGATTTTAGACAACGCCAAAGAAAAAAAACAAGGTTTACTGGCCGGGGTTGCTGTAAGCATTAAAGATAACATCTGCGTAGCCGGCGAATTAACCCGCTGCGCTTCTAAGATATTAAGCGGATTTACTCCTCCCTATGATGCAACTACAATCAAAAACTTAAAGGCAGAAGGGGCGATTCTGTTTGGCCGAACCAATATGGACGAGTTTGCCTTTGGCTCTTCTTGTGAGAGCTCTGCCTATCAGATTACCGCCAATCCCTGGGATTTAGAGAGGGTGCCTGGAGGTTCAAGCGGCGGCTCAGCCGCGGCCGTAGCCGCTGATGAAGCAATATTCGCTCTGGGTTCAGACACCGGTGGCTCGATTCGCCAGCCGGCAGCTCTCTGCGGAATAGTCGGGCTAAAACCGACCTATGGTCGGGTTTCGCGTTACGGTTTGCTCGCCTTTGGCTCCTCTTTAGACCAGATTGGCACGCTTAGCAAGGATGTGCGCGATGCCGCTCTTTTGTTAAAAGTAATTGCCGGTTTCGATAGCCAGGATTCTACATCCCTCGATACCTCTGTTCCGGATTATGAAAGCTATTTAGGAAAGGAGATAAAGGATTTAAAGATAGGTATCCCCAGGGAGTATTTTATTGAGGGATTAGACAGAGGCGTAAAAGAGAGAGTAGAGGAGGCAATCAAAGTTTTTCAGAGATTAGGGGTAGAGTGTGTGCAGATTTCCTTGCCCCATACCGAATACGCTGTTTCAGTGTATTACATTCTGGCTACTGCCGAGGCGAGCTCTAATCTGTCGCGTTTTGATGGAGTCCAATACGGATTAAGAAACCCGCAACCCGCAACCCCCACCTGTGCCGAGGCTTCGGCGGGCAGGCGCAAACCGCAAACCAAAGGAAGTTTATTAGAAATGTATGAGCAGACAAGGGAAGAGGGGTTTGGGAAGGAGGTAAAGCGGCGGATTATCTTAGGAACCTATGTTTTGAGCAGAGGGTATTATGACCAATATTATCTAAAAGCAGCAAAGGTCCGGGAGCTGATTAGGGAGGATTTTGAACAGGCATTTAAAAGATGCGATTTGATTCTTACCCCTACCTCGCCTACCCCGGCTTGGAAAATAGGCGAGAAAATAGATGACCCTCTAAAGATGTATCTCTCGGATATCTTTACCATCCCGGTTAATTTAGCCGGCATTCCGGCAATCTCTATTCCTTGTGGTTTTGCAAAGGGATTACCTGTAGGTCTGCAGATTTTGGGAAAGCCGTTTAAAGAAGAAAAGATTTTGCAAGCCGCTTATGCCTACGAGCAGAGCACAGAATGGCATTTGCAGAAGCCAGTTCTTTAGGTTCGGATTGGTCGCACGAATGAAATTTAAAACAGTTATCGGATTAGAAGTTCATCTGCAATTAAATACCAAGAGCAAGATATTTTGTGCTTGCTCGACAAAGTTTGGCGCTCCACCCAATAGCCAGACCTGTGCGGTTTGTTTAGGGTTGCCCGGTTCATTGCCAGTGCTGAATGCGGAGGTGTTGAATAAGGCGATTAAACTCTGTTTAGCCCTAAATTGTGAGATAGCCGATGAGACAAGATTTGACCGCAAGAATTATTTTTATCCGGATTTGCCCAAGGGTTATCAAATATCCCAATACGATAAACCCGTGGGTTTTGATGGACGATTGGACGAGATAGGAATTACCCGTATCCATTTAGAAGAGGATGCCGGAAAACTTATCCATAACAGCCCGAAAGTGACGGAGAACAGTTCTCCGTCACTTTTCTCTCTGGTGGATTATAATCGCGCCGGCACGCCCTTATTGGAGATTGTCAGCGAGCCGGATATCAACAGCCCCGAGCAGGCCTATGATTATCTTTTGGTTCTAAAATCAATAAGCAAGTATCTGGAGATTTCTGATTGTAATATGGAGGAAGGAAGTTTGCGCTGCGATGCCAATATCTCCATAAACACTGTGGACAGTAAAGAATTGGGAACAAAAGTAGAACTAAAGAATATGAATTCTTTTCGGGGAGTACAAAAAGCATTAGAATATGAAAGAAAACGCCAGGAGGAGGTTTTAGAACGAGGGGAAAGAGTGATTCAGGAGACCCGGCTCTGGGATGCTGCTCAGGAGATAACCCTAACGATGCGCAGTAAAGAAGAGGCAAACGACTATCGTTATTTTCCCGAGCCCGACCTCCCACACTTTTTTATCTCTGAAGAGATGATTGAAAGGATAAAGGTAGAGATGCCCGAACTCCCCAAACAGCGTCAAAAGCGGTTTATTTCTCAATACGGCATTCCTGAATATGATGCGTCGGTATTAACAAGTGAAAAGAAGATGGCCGATTATTTTGAGCAGTGCCTGAAATTTTTTAATAAACCCAAAATAGTTAGCAACTGGTTGATGCGTGATGTCCTGAATTTTTTAAAGATAGAAAAGATTGACTGGGAAGATTTTTCTCTTGCCCCGCAGGATTTTACCGATTTGCTGAAAACAGTAGAGGTAAAAGAGATTAGCATCAATATGGGAAGAGAAGTATTTTTGGAAATGCTAAAGACCAATAAAAAGGCGGGAGATATTATTGCCGAGAAAGGCCTGGCGCAGGTGAATGATGAGAGAGAATTAGCGGCTATTATTGATAAAGTTATCCAAGCGAATTCCAAATCAGTCAAGGATTTTCAATCCGGCAAAGAAAAGGCATTGATGTTTTTAGTCGGGCAGGTAATGAGAGAAACCAAAGGAAAAGCAAATGCGGCAGTGGTGCAGAAGCTTTTAAGGGAGAGGTTAAGATGCTAACAGAGATTAAGGATAAATTGATAGAAATTAAAAAGAGATTGGAAAACCTACGGGGGTATCTTTGAAGTAGCTCATAAGAAAGAGAAAATTGAAGAATTGCAAAAGGAGATGTCTGTTCCCGGGTTCTGGGATAACCGCCCTAAAGCCGAAAGTGTTTTAAAAGAACTAAAGGGGTTAAAAAGTGCGGTTGACCCTTGGGGAAAAGCCAGGCAGGAGTATCAGGATTTAGAGGAACTTTCCCAATTAATCCAGGAAAGCGATAAAAAGGATATAGAGGAGATTGCCGCTAACTTAGAAAAATTAAACAACGATTTAGAACAGTTAGAGTTTAAGCTCATCTTGGGCAAAGAAGAGGATAAAAATAATGCTATTTTGAATATCCATCCCGGGGCAGGCGGCACCGAGGCCTGCGATTGGGCCGAGATGCTCTTACGGATGTATCTCAGATGGGCAGAGAAAAGAAAATTTAAGACAAAAGTAATTGACCTTTTGTCCGGCGGAGAGGCAGGGCTGAAAGATGTTACGGTTGAAATCGAAGGGAGTTATGCCTATGGTTATCTAAAGGCCGAAAGAGGAGTGCATCGCCTGGTGCGCATTTCTCCTTTTGATGCCAACAAGCGTCGGCACACCTCCTTTGCCTCAGTGGATGTTATGCCCGAAGTAGAAGGGGAAAAGGATATAGAAATCAAGCAGGACGATTTAAAGATTGATGTCTTTCGTTCTTCCGGGCCGGGCGGGCAGAGCGTAAATACTACCGACTCGGCAGTGCGGATAACCCATCTGTCTACGGGGATTGTGGTAAGCTGCCAGAACGAGCGTTCCCAATACAAGAATAAGGTCTGGGCATTAAAGGTATTAAAAGCCCGCCTCTATCGACGGCAATTAGAAGAGGAAAGAAAAAAATTAAAGGAGAAATACGGAGAGAAATTGGAGATTGCCTGGGGCAGCCAGATCCGCTCTTATGTCTTTCACCCTTATTCTATGGTAAAAGACCATCGCACCAATATAGAAGAACACAATGTCTCGGCAATAATGGACGGCGAGATTGATAGCTTTATCGAAGGATTTTTGAAAAAATTTCCAAATTATGCTTAACTTTATCCTAAGAAAAATAATCGGCAGTCAGAATCAGCGGGCGTTGAAAAAAATGGCTCCCACTGTGGAAAAAATAGAGAATTTGGAGCCGTCTATCTCTGCCCTTACCGATGAACAACTGCGGGCAAAGACAGACGAGTTTAGAGACCGTCTCAATAAGGGTGAGACCACGGATGACCTTCTGCCCGAGGCGTTTGCCGTTGTGCGCGAGGCCGGCAAGAGGGCAATAAATATGCGCCATTTTTCGGTCCAGCTTATCGGGGGGATTGTTTTGCACCAGGGGAAGATTGCCGAGATGGCCACCGGAGAGGGAAAGACATTGGTGGCTACTTTAACCGCTTACCTCAATGCCCTGAGCGGCAAAGGGGTACACATTGTTACCGTAAA
>DAOWKH010000121.1 GCA_030639955.1 Candidatus Omnitrophota bacterium
GGTACTTTATCGGTCAGCAAAAATCCTCCTTTGCAATTATGGCCATATCTTCTGAAAACCTTACTTAGATAAAGGATAAGATGGCTCTGCCAGTTATTCTGCAAATCAATGCCGATATCAAAATCCTCTTGTTTTAATCTCCGGGCTAACTTGAGCATCCTGATTATTTTCCCTCTCCCTTTGCGCTGATAAACAATTATTTCATTTAGATAAGGACATTGATAGATAATTCCATAAACCTTCTCTCCGGTCAACAAAGAGATACAGGCATTGGGGAACTTTTTACGAATCGCCCGCAGGGAAGGGATGGCTAAAATGAGGTCGCCGAGAGCGCCCAATTTTATTATCAGAATTTTCTTCTGGGAGCGCACCTTCTGGTACAACTCTAATGTTTTTCTAAACATCAGAGTTAGTCCAAATTCCCTTTCTACCTTTTCTCTTGCCTTTTGGACCAATGAAAAAGCAAGTTCTTTATTTTTAATGAGTTCAACGATTGCCCTGGCCATTTTAGCTGGGTCTTGAGGAGGAATCAGAATTCCGTTTTGTCTGTCTTCGATAATATCTACTATCCCTCCCACATTGGTGGCAATTACCGCTACGCCAGAGGCCTGAGCTTCAATTATCACTCGCCCAAAGGCCTCGGGAATTGTAGAAGGAACAACCAGAATGTCTAATTGAGAAAGAATTTTGGGAATATCTTTCTGCCAACTTAGAAAATTTACATAACGCGTCAAACCGAGCCGCTTTACCAACAAATTCATTTCATCTCTATATTTCTCTTTTCCGCGGGCAACATCCCCTACAATTAATACCTTCAACTGGGATATCTCTCTGACTACGCGGGCAACTGCCTTTATAAAATCAAGATGCCCCTTGCCCGGGGTTATTCTGCCAATTAAACCAATTGTGGCAACTCCGCTTTTTTGGGAAAAATTTGGAGGATTGAAATTAAACTTGCCTAAATCCACTCCCCGCGGAATCAGAACTATTTTCTGGGGTTTTACTTTAAAATCCTCAATCATATGTCGGCCGATTACCCGGCTAGGTACAATCACTCTCTTGCCCCAGCCCATTACCCGACTAAAGAGATAATTATTGTAATAGCCATGAGCGGTAGTAATAAAACTAACCCCTTTGCCCCGCGTTGCAAAATAACTAATCCAGGCTGGCACGCGGCTACGGGCATGCACAATCTCTACCTTCTCCTTTTTAATGATATTGGCTACCTCAACAATCATTCTTAAAATAGTAAACGGACATTTCTTATGCACCGGGAGCCGATAATGCCTACTACCTGCCAGGGTCAATTTAGGCACAAGAGAGCCCCCATTGGAAATAACTACCGAGTGATGGCCATCCTTAACCAATTCCTTGGCTAAATCCACTACGCCGGTTTCTACTCCGCCCACATTGAGTTCGGGTAAGATTTGCAGAATTCTCATAATCAGCTTATTAAACCCTCAAGCTTTTCTTTTATCTTCTTTTTATCGTCCAAAATTGTTGGTTTTCGCTTTTCTGTGCAAACTTCAATAATCTTCTGCTCTAATTTATCAGGAAGGACTAAATCTACAATCTTCTCTTCTTCTAAGTTCCTTAGAAATTCTCTCTTCTTTTTCTTCCCTTTTCCTATATTTACAACAATTACTGACTTTCCTGATGATGCGGCCTCGGAAATCATAGAAATGCTATCGGCGCTAATAATAACGAGATTGCTTAAACCTAATATCTTAACCATAGCATTATCTATATTTTTTTCATTGGCAATAATAAGCAACTTGCACAGGGAGAAATTAGTTAATTTTTGTTTAATCAATCTCTCGATTGGGGGAGAGGTGCGCCGAGAGGTAGTTAATAAAAGCTCAGCGTCCAATCTTTGCGAAATTCTTATAATTTCTGTCAACATATTCTGAAAACGGAAATAAGAACCATCGCCAATAAACACACCAATTATTAAATCTTTTTTCAGAGCCAATTCCTCCCTCATCTTTTTAGCGGCTGTCTCTACAACTTGAGGGGTAATCAAGTTAGGAGTACCCAAAACAGAAAGGGCATTTTTCCCTCGCAGATGGTCGTGGCGCGGGGCAATGATTAAATTGAAAAACCTGCTCAAAAATTTAGGGGGAGACATAACAGCAATATTTCTGGCAAAATTCTGCTGTTTTAAAAAGATATTTGGTGAAATCAAGGAAGAACCGGAGGAGATAATTATATTAGCAGTAACTTGCACCAATCCGTTATAAGACCTTCTGGTAAGACAGAATTGCAAGCACCTTAAACAGCCGGCGCAACGCGGAGAAGCAAACAGCGAACAGAACGTTAACAAAAAACGAGTCAACCTGTTTCTATATTCCACTTTTCTGATAATTATTTCCACAGAACCGGGGCAGGAATTAAATATCTCAGGATACTTCTCAGATTGAATTTTCTCGAGCTGGGTAGCAACCGCCCGGCTTTGATTTAGATGCCCGGCTTTGCCGTCGTCCAAAATCAATATTGTTCGCGAGAAGGTAAACTTGCGGAAGTTATAAACCCACAAATACTGCTCAGGAAAAGAAGATATATATCTTTGCAGAATGTGGATATACCTCTGCACAATCTCCTGCTTTATTCCTTTGCAGTCAAGAGGAAAACCAATATTTACTCTATATTTTCTTTTGTCCTTGAAAATAAATGCCGGTAAAACCGTTGCCCCGGTTTTAAGAGCAATATCCAAAAAACCAGTGGGTAGAAAGATATAGCGCCCGAAAAACCTAACACAAACATCCTTATTCTTTCCCCCCTGGTCTCCTAACATACCCACTATCTCATTATTCTTCAGCCCCTGAATAATCCCCCGCAAAGCCATTCCTCTTTTGACAACCTTAATCCCGCTACTTTGGCGATAAAAATTTAGTAATTCATCTAGTCGTCTATTTTTCTGCTGGCGGGCAATTACCTTTACAGAATACCCCTTTAAGCTCAAGGCAACACTGCTAATCTCCCAATTCCCTAAATGAGCGGTAAGCAGAATTACTCCCTTTCCTTCTGAGAGTGCGGCATCTAAGTTTTTCAAACCTTCAAAATCTACATAGGAATCAATATTCTGTTTATTGAGCCGAAAAAATCTGAAGATTTCACTGAGGGATATTCCTAAATTTTCAAATAGAGTTCTGGCAATCCTCAGAGTTTTTTCTCTATCTTTGCCTAAGAAAAATCTGATGTTGGCACAAGCGAGCTGCCGATGGCGGGGAAGCAGAAAATAAACCAATCTACCTTGCATTTTGCCCAACCACAAAGAAAATCTAAACGGTAAAAGATTAGCAACCTTAATCAGAAATCTAAGAATTAATAACAGCATCCAATTTCTCCTTTCCCCGGGTTATTTCCATCTTCATTTCTAAAGAAAAAAGAGTGAGCGGCTCTCTAAAAAGCTCAAGAAAATCTTTTATCTTTACTGCATCTTTTTCGGTGGTAATAATAATACGGATATTTTTCTGAACACAAATATCGATTATTTTTCTTATATCCTTTGCTCTATACTGATGATGATCGGGAAAAACAACCTCGGTTTTTACTCTACAGAGGCTTTTCGCAGTGTGGCTAAAAGCCTCTGGGTTACCAATAGCAGAGAAAATGCCTGCTTCTTGAGAAAACAAATCTCTTAAATCCCTTTTTTCATTTGTAAGTAAATTAAACAGGCATATCGACTTATACTCGGTTTCAGCAAGGGGAATCTGGGGAAATTGCTTTGCCAATTTTTCTTTCAGGAAGGAAACTTCTTCTTCCTCGGCTAAATTGGTCTTGGTTAGAATAAAAAAATCTGCCCTGCTTAAGTTCTTAATTGGCTCTCTCAGAAAACCGCGCGGCAATAGATAACCATTGCCAAAGGGATTGGTAGCATCAATAAGAACAATATCTAAATTTCTGTTTAGCCGTTGGTATTGAAAGGCGTCGTCTAAAATAAGTGTACCTGTCCTATATTTCTCAATCGCTTCTTTGCCTGTTTTTATTCTATTTTTGTCAATTAGCAAAGGAATATCCCCTAATTTCTTTTTTAAAAGCGCCCCCTCATCACCTAAGAGGCGGTGAGCAAGATACCCTTGCCCAAGCACTGCCACTTTCCTTCCTCGCTCTTTTAATTCCTTTGCCAAAAACTCCACCAGCGGTGTCTTTCCTGTTCCTCCAAGAGTAATATTTCCCACGCTAATAACCTTGCAATCAAGTTTAGAGGTCTTAAATAAACCGCAGGAATATAACCTCCGCCTTATTTCTATTATTAAATAATAAACATAAGAAAGTAATAGAAGAAAAAACTTGATGATATTGCCAATAAAATTACTTCTTTCTTGCTTAACTAAATTATAAAGATGAGTTTTTAACATATAGATAGTTGTGTTCACAGCTAACATACTTATTTATCACATACTTAGCGCCGGGAGTGTTTGTTTTTGTAAATATGCTTTTTGCGTTTGCTTTTATTATTTTTATGGTCATGCTCATCACTTGGCTGCGCTTGCCTTGCAGATGTATTTCATCTTGCATTGAGAACATCCTTTTTTTCTCCCGAGTTGGTTTATCGCCATTATAGCTAAAAATCCAGTCAAGCAAATCCCGCCACTCATCAAAAATTCCCTGTGCAGAAACATTGTAATTGGAATGACGATGATTGGAACAATTGTCAATAAACCCCATGTAATACCTGCCAATTTCATTCCAAGTTCGTAGTTGCCAGATTCCTCTTTGAATAAGCACGAGCTCAATTTGCTCCATCCGGAACCACACCATTTATTATAGTAATAACAAGACGTGCATAGATGTTTTCTTAAAATAAATCCTAACATCGCTAACGTAAATAACAAATAGAGTACAGAAATAATCGGAAGTCCGGCGAATTTTAATGCGGACATTCCATAAGCAGCTAATCCAAACCATAACAACAGTAGTGCATTAGTTAAAATTACTGTTGATTTTGGATAATTCTCCAATCCTTTTTCATATAGTTTTTCCATAATTATGCCTCCAAATTCTTTTTACAAAATTTTTCTCCTTTAAATTAGGGCTTTTGCAATTCTTCAGCTTGCGTAATTGATTAAGAGGATTTTGCGTTTTGAGCGAACATTGGTTTTTTTAGCCGGTAGGTCTACGACTAAAATCAAGTTGAGGCAGGAAATACAAAAATCATGTTTGAGACCGCTGATGTCCCGAACCGTTTCGGGACAGAGACGGGCGAGTTTGATTTTTGCCTGCCGAGACGCAGATTTTAGCGTTAAGAAAAAACCACGAGAGCGAGGAATGCAAAATTCTCTACCAGCACCTTTGCAAAACTTCTATCCCAAATTCCAATGCGGGTTTGGAATGGGGTTCACATAAACTGCCTGATAATCTCCATATTCTTCTGAGTCGCTCCCCTGTTTTCCTCTAAAATCTGTTTTGCTCTTTTGCCTAATTCTTCTCTTCGGTCGCTATTATCTAACAGAGCACAGGTTACTTTTTTTAATTCCCGGGCATTATCTACGCTGATTGCCCCTTTCCCTTGCAAAAATAAACTGGCAATCTGCTTAAAATTAAACATATACCTGCCAAATAAGATTGGTTTGCCAAAGAATGCCGGCTCAAGGATATTGTGCCCACCTTTTTTTATCAAACTTCCGCCGACAAAAACAATATCGGCAATACTGAATAAGGAACTTAATTCACCGATGGTATCGAGGAGAAAAACGGTTTTCGGTTTTCCAGCCTCGCCGACTTGGCTAGGCGGGCGGTTTTCGGTTTTCGGAATTTTATCCAATTCTGACATCCGCTGTGTGACTAATCCATTTTTCTGAGCAATTTTTTCAATTTCGGCTGTTCTTTCAATATGCCGCGGAGCGATAAGCAGATGCAATTTTTCGCTATCTATTTCTTTATAAATTTTTAAGATTATCTCTTCTTCGCCCGGATGGGTGCTGGCGGCAACAAAAAGAATATCTTGCTCCTCTAAACCAAAATCGCTTTTTTTGTATCTACTTGCCGGCACTTGCAAATCAAATTTCATATTGCCGATTACACCAACTTTTTCTTGCGGCGCGCCCAAAGAGATTATCCGTTGGGCATCTTCTTTTGTCTGCATGCAATAGAAATTAACCTTTTTTAAAACAGGAGAAAGCAAAAATTTTATCTTCTGATACTTTCTAAAAGAACCCGTTGAAATACGACCATTAATAATAAGCAAAGGGATTTTCTTCTTTGATAGAATGCTGATCAAATTAGGCCAAATTTCTGTTTCCAAGATTATAAACAGAGCCGGTGAAAATCTCTTAATTACTTTATTAACAATAAAACTTAGGTCATAAGGTAAATAAATCACTAAATCTTTATCGCGAGCAATCTGATGAGCAACCCTATTTCCGGTAGCAGTAATAGTAGAGATAATCAATTGATACCCTGGGTATCTTTTCCTTAAATTATCTAAGAGAAAAGTGGCACTAATTATCTCTCCTACACTGACAGCGTGAAGCCAGATGGTGGGCTTTTTTATTCTTAAAAGCAGAGAGGGAGAAAAAAAACCCAGACGCATCCACGCCCCCTGTTTATACTTCCCTTTTAGAAGAAAATAGGGGAGATAGATAAGGGCAAAGAGGAAAAAGATTAGGTTATAGAAAAAAAGCATAATTTACAATTATCAATTTTCAATTACCATTGAATTTTCAATTTTAGAAATTATACTTGCCCTACGGGCAAGTCCCCTAGCAATTGAAAATTAAGTAAATGCCCGTCCTCCGCAGTAGCCTGCTACGGAGGATGGAAAAATTAACTGAAAATTAGAAATTGAAAATTGAAAATTTTGTTTTCTCAACCGCTTCTTCCGCATCTCTAACTTTAACTATCCCCGGAATATCCCAGGTATTAATTCCGATGAGCGGCTTTTTCATCTGTAGGGCAAAGGCAATCTCCGAAAGCGTTCCCTCATTGCCATCAATGGCAATTACTATATCGGCATTTTTAACCACCAGATTATTGCGCATATAACCCAAACCAGTAAGAATGGGAAAATCTACATAGCGATTGGCTTCTTTTCTGTTGCTTCCGGGAAGAATACCGATAGTTGTCCCGCCAGCCGATTTTGCTCCTCGGCAAGCCGCCTCCATTACCCCGGTTAGGCCGCCACAGACCAAAATCGCCCCCATCTCGGCAATCCCTCTGCCCACATCCTCAGCAATCTTGGCTGTTTGTTCATCGCATCTATGCCCACCAATTACGGCAATATAAAGTTTTTTCTCCATAATAGACCCATCTCTCACAAATCTGCAATTATAATTTTTTACAGGACTTTTACAATTCTTTCTAAGTTCGCTCGATTAAGAGAATTTTGCGTTTTGAGCGAACATTGGTTTTTTTAGCCGGTAGGTCTACGACTAAAATCAAATTGAGGCAGGAAATACAAAAATCATGTCTGAGACC
>DAOWKH010000043.1 GCA_030639955.1 Candidatus Omnitrophota bacterium
GCTGATGCCCATCTCTGCGCCCATTCCAAATTGCTCGCCGTCAGTAAAACGGGTGGAGGCATTCCAGTAGACACAGGCAGAATCTATCTTCTTGAAAAACTCATCAGCTCTCTCTTTATCCTCGCTAACAATGGCATCTGAATGTTTTGTGCCATATCTATTGATATGCTCAATCGCTTCTTCTAAATTTCGAACAATCTTTATAGAGATAATCAGATCTAAATACTCGCTCTGCCAGTCCTTTTCGTCTGTTTGTTTTATCTTTAACTTGCTTATTGAATCCAATATTTGCTGCGTCTTTTCACAGCCCCGAACCTCTACGCCTGCTTCTTGAAATCTCTTTACCATAAAGGGCAAAAAACGCACAGCGATGTCACCCTGCACAAGCAAGGTCTCCATTGCATTACAGGTAGCCGGCTTTTGAACCTTTGCATTATAGCATATCTCTTCAGCCATATTCAAATCGGCATCTTCATCGACATAGATATGGCAGATTCCTTTATAATGCTTGATTACCGGAATCCTGGATTTTTCTACTACCTTCTTTATCAGTGATTCTCCACCACGGGGGATAACTAAATCAATATAATCATTCAAACCAAGCAGAATATCCACTGCCTCGCGCGCGCGAGTCGGGATTAGATTAATTGCCCCTTTGGGCAGATAATCCTTTGCCGCTTCGGTTAATATACTGGCAATTGCCATATTTGAATTGAGTGATTCCTTGCCCCCTTTTAGAATTACCGCATTCCCTGATTTTAGACAAAGCGCAGCACAATCAGAGGTAACATCGGGGCGGGATTCATAGATGATGGCAATCACGCCGATAGGAACACGCACCTTCTTAATATTTAAATCCTGCATTCCCTGCCATTGCTTTATTATCTCGCCAATAGGGTCATCCAATCGGCTGACCTTCTCGATATGCTCGGCGAGCTTCAAAACGCCCTGTTCATCTAAAATCAGGCGCTGGATAAAAGCCGAACTCTGCCCTTTGGCTAACTTTAAATCCTCTTTATTAGCCCTGATAATCTCCTCTTTTCTTTCTCTGACTGCCTTAGCCATCGCCAAAAGGGCTTTATTCTTGGTCTCTGTTGACAGATTAGCCAAGGTCTCAGCCGCTTTCTTCGCCTGCTGGGCAATACAAATTATCTCGGTGGATAACCTCTTCATAGTCCTTATACCCCAATTCTGCTTCGATTTGATTACTCTGCAATCCTTTTATCTGTTCAATCTCCTGGCTGGAATAATGGACCAAACCCCGTCCCAATTCCTTTTTATCCTTGTCCAATATCCGCACGATATCTCCGATTTTAAATTTTCCATATATGCCGATAATCCCTGAACAAAGCAAACTCTTTCCTTTTTTAACCAATGCCTCCTTTGCTCCTTGGTCAATAATAACATCTCCGTGCGGCAGAGAGGAAAAAGCAATCCAGCTCTTGCGGGCTTTGAGCCTTTTCTGGCAAGGCAAGAATAAAGTCCCTTTCTGTTCACCTTTGATTACCTTCTCTATAATTCCTTTTTCTCGTCCCTGCGCAACCACAGTAGGGATACCCCCATTTGCCGCTATCCTCGCCGCCTGAATCTTGGAAACCATCCCTCCCTTGGTTAAATCACCTTTTTCTTTGAAAGCCATTTTTTCGATTGTCGGGGTAATCTTCTCCACCACTGAAATTATCTCATTTTGGCCTGCCCGCCGAAGCCTTGGCGCAGGCGGGGAAGACCGCAGGCCGCCGACATCAGAAAGGATAAGCAAAAGGTCGGCACTGATCAGATTGGCTACTAAACTCGCCAATTGGTCGTTATCGCCAAATTTTATCTCCTCTACAGAGACGCTGTCGTTCTCATTTACAATGGGAACTACATTCCACTGCCAGAGGGTCAATAAACTGTTGCGCACATTTAGATAGCGTTGACGTTGATTTAAATCTTCGCGGGTAAGTAAAATCTGAGCGGCCAGATTAGGTCTTAAAAATTTGCTATATTTATTCATTAACTCATTCTGCCCAATGGCGGCTAAGCCCTGCTGAAGAGGAAGCAAGCGCCGTCTCTTTTTAAAACCCAATATCCCCATTCCGGCTCCAATCGCTCCCGAACTTACTAAAATAACTTTAATACCTTTCTTCACTAACCATTTAATCTGATTGCTTATATTTTCAATCTGCTTTTCCTCTAAGCAGCCATCTTTGGTCAAGACCTTTGTCCCTACTTTGACTACTATTTTCTTTAGATTAATAAATGTTTTACGCATTGCCTTGTAATACCTTCACTAATTTTTCTATCCCTTCTTCCGTTAAGGCAGAAATAGGATAGACCTTTTTCTTTATTTTTGATTTAAATAAAGGCAGGTTTTCTTTTGCTCCCGGAATGTCTATTTTATTAACCACAATAATTTGCTTCTTCTTTAGTAAATCTTTATTGTATAACTTTAATTCTTCATTCAGGGAATTAAAAGCAGATAAAGGTTCTTTTTTATTCACTTGCGATAAATCGATTAGGTGAATAAGAAATTTTGTTCTTTCAATATGGCGCAGGAAAAATGCGCCCAAACCTTTACCCTGGTGGGCATCCTTAATCAAGCCGGGAATCTCGCAGATAACAATATCCTTTTTGCCTTTAATTACTCCCAGGACAGGTTTTAAAGTAGTAAAAGGATAATCAGCAATCTTGGGCCTAACATTGGATATTTTAGAAATCAATGTTGATTTTCCACTATTGGGATAGCCAACTATCCCTATATCGGCGATTAATTTTAACTCTAAGCGCAACTCTCTCTGCTCGCCTGCTCTCCCTTGCTCAGATGGCTTATTTAGGTTTCCACAACCGCCTTTCCCGCCATAAGCAACAATAACATTGTCCTCTGAGGCGGTTAAATCGCGCAATAAGTAGTTGCTCTGGGCATCAAATATGGTAGTGCCCAGGGGGACTTTAATTGGACGGTCATCGCCTCTTTTCCCCTGTTTATAACTGCTCCCCCCCTGCTCACCTTTATTGGCAGAGTAATGTTGCTGATAACGAAAATCAATAAGGGTAGTTAAATTCGGCTCTGTTCGTATAATTACATCTCCACCTTTGCCGCCACTGCCTCCATCAGGCACCCTTTTTCCGCGACGGTTCCGGACCCAACTATTACAACCGTCTCCCCCCTTGCCGCCTTGGACATAAATTTTCGCAGTGTCAACGAACATTCACCCTCTTTTGTCCTCCAAACTCAACAACACCCGAAGCCAAGGCGAATAAGGTATCATCTCTCCCCCTGCCTACATTAAAACCGGGCTTAAACCTTGTTCCCCGCTGGCGGACAATTATACTCCCTGCCTGCACAAACTGTCCACCATAGGTCTTAATCCCCAACATTTTTGCTCGGCTATCTCTGCCGTTTTGTGAACTTCCTTGTCCTTTTTTATGAGCCATAGCTTCCTCCTTCGCTCCGTTCAGTCGTCAGAAATCCCAAATCCCAATTTCCAAATCCCAATCAAATCCCAATTTTTTAAATCCCAAACAAGAAATAATAACATTGGGGCTTGGGGTTTAGGGTTTGGTTGGTCATTGGGGTTTGGTCATTGGGGTTTCTCAACTGGCATTCTCGCCAGTTGAGTATACACTCCTTTCTCTTTACCCGCAATAAACCTCATTACCTCTAATGCCCCCCCGGCAAAGGCATCGCGCGAATGTGCTTTATGTACTAATTCAATTCTTTCTCCTTCAGTAACAAAAATTACCTTATGCTCGCCAACCACATCTCCGCCTCGCAAAGAGTGAACGCTAATATCATCTATTTTCTTATCCCTTGCTTCTGCAACTATTTCGGCCAATTTTTTTGCCGTCCCGCTAGGGGCATCCTTTTTGAACTTATGATGAATCTCTATAATCTCTACATCATAATTTTCGTCTAAACGCCTCGCGGTTTCTTTTGTCAAATCAAAAAGAAGATTTACCCCTTGACTCATATTCGGAGAGATAAAAACAGGGATATCCTCGCCGGCTTTATCTATCTCTCCCTTTTGCTGAGGCGTGAAACCGGTAGTGCCGATTACCATCGCCTTCTTATACCTCTTAGCAATCTCAAGATGCTCAAGCGTTGCCTGGGGATTGGTAAACTCCACAATTACATCGCTTTGCTTAATTATTTCTTCCAAATTATCTTTTAAATAGACGCATAGTTTTTCCTTTCCGATTATTTCACCAATATCTTCGTTTGATAAAGGATGGCCTTTATTCTCCAATCCACCCACAATCTTTAATTGCTTGTCTTCCCAAGCCAAGGCGGCAATCCTTCGACCCATCTTCCCACAATACCCACTGATAATTATGTTGATATTCTCCATTTTTATTTTATGCTGAAAATTTAAATCTATTTTTCGCTTATCTCTTTTATTTTTTGCAAAACAAATTTCATAAAATCACGAAATCCAGGGATTATCTCTTTACTAAAAGATGAAGAAACTACTTTATTTTGAGAACCCTGATGAAAATGATAGGGAAAAGTGCTTATATTTTTCCAGTTAACATCAGGAAAATTATCATAGCGATAGATTGTTTTGTCAATCTGTTCTCTTTCCCAGTGAAAAGCAAAGCGTCCGGAAATAGTCTGAGAGAAATAAACATCTATAAAACTTTCATCTACAAGGTAGATGCGTAATTTATTACTGATAATTTCACTAAAAGAAACTATTGAGCTAAATTCAACATCGGCAATTTTTTTAATTGAAAGAATCTGTTGAGAAATCATAGAACCTCTTGAAGTAAACCCTCCACCTTTTTCCTTTCTGTTTCTAAATCATCCAGAGCAAAAAAATCTTCCCAAGATTTATCTTCGTGAATTTTCCCTTCCTGAATAAGTTTTTCCATCTCAAAAATATCTTTGATATTATGCTTTAGACCAATTTTAAATATTTCACTTTCTAAATGCCGCAAACGATGCTCCAGATAAATTTTTAAACTCTCTCTTTCTAATTCTTCAGGCATAATGCTTAATTTTGTAGCTATTTCTTTGACGGTCATCTTTTGCCTCCTTTTTCAACATCATTCTCTTATAAAAGCTGTTTATATTATGCTTTATCATATACCAATTGAACAAAAAAGTCAACCCTGTTAAATCCCCGAGAATGTTCGCTCCTGCCTCGCGGCAAGGCGGGCAAAACGCAAAAATCCCCTCTCTTGGGGTATTTTGCCAAAGTTTAATTATTTTATTGTTAATCTAATTGCGAGGCGGGGACTGGTTTAATAAAAGATCCTTTTGGGAAGCGTTAAGATTCTCTAAAGAATGAACGGCTTGAAGAGCAGCAGTGAGATTTACTTCTCCATAGCCGGTATAAATATCCCAACCCACTGGGTCTATATCATCAGCAGTGTTATAAAGAATATTGGTAATTTGTGTAGCATTGAGAGAAGGTTCCTCTGACCAAACCGAGGCTGTTGCTCCAGCTACCCGAGGAGCAGAAATTGAAGTTCCATAGCTTGCGAAGAGTGGATTATAAACTATTCCTAAGATACCTTCTTTTGTGTTAAGATCGGCAGGAGCGGCGATATCTACAAAATCTCCATAATTAGAAGAAGACCATCTTTCTCCTGAAAATGTTCCTGCTACTCCTATGACATTATCATATGCGGCTGGATAATGAGAAAGATTATTGTTATCATTTCCTGCTGAAGCTACTATTATTACTCCTTCAGAATGAGCATAATCTATAGCCTTCTGTGTTTCTGGATCATAAACAGAATCGCCCGCGCTTATGCTTATTATTTCTGCTCCATTGTTTGTTGCATATACCACTGCTGGGTCAATATTCAGCAAAATAACCTCTTTTGTTTTACCTAATGCCAATGCGGACAAGTTCATATATTGAGGTATGTGCAAATACATAATTTTGCTTTCGGGAGCAACTTCTAATACGCCGTTAATGCACTTAGCAGAATGAGCGTTAAATGGGGTAAATTTATTTATTATATTATTACTGTTTCGGTCAAAATTCCAACCGTGTCTATCATCTACATATTCATTGTTGTCGTTGTCTATCTTATCGTTTGGGATTTCATCTATATTTATCCACAGTTTTTCTTCATCTAAAGCCCTAGGGCGCTCTACATCTATTATAGCAACAAGACCTTTTTCCTTCTTTTTCCTTACCCCTTCGCTTAATTCTCTTTCTTCTGTGGGGAATTTCATTTTATTATGGCATTCTTTCAACCAGTCATAAAGTCTTCTGAAGCGTCCTCGTTCATCTTCTTCTGTTTCTGCGAGAGCATAAATAGGGGCTACATAATCAGAAGATAAATATATCACCGGAGAAGAATTTTGAGAGAAGGCACTGTTCTTTTCGGCTACTGGATAAAGAAGCTTTTGAAAGGTTTTGTTGGTCTCGCCGGAAGAATAACCTTGGTTTGCTGCACGGATAAGTTCTTCAGTATCCTCATCAGATTTCCCATAAGCAGAAAAAGGGATGCTGCTGAATAAGAAAGCAATGGCTATTGTTAATGACCAAATTCTCTTTACCTTCTTCATTTTTCCCCTATAAGTACCACCCACTTACACTTCGTAGGTGTAAGTAAGGTTTGAAGGGAACGAAACTTCCTTCAAAGTTCCCTCCTTCAAAATGCAAAATTCTTTGCAAAACCCTTTTTTACAAAATTTCTATTACTGTTAAAATTCTACCATATTTCTCTTTCTTTGTCAAGTTCTTTTTTAAGATATTTAAAAAGGGAGAAAAATAAAAACTCCGGTAAACTTTGGCAAAATACTAAAAGGTAGGAAGGATTTTTGCGTTTTGCCCGCCTTGCCGCGAGGCAGGAGCGAACATTGGTCCGCCGAAGGCGGATCAAGTTGAGGCAGGAAATACAAAAATCATGTCTGAGACCGCTGATGTCCCGAACCGTTTCGGGACAGAGGCGGGCGAGTTTGATTTTTGCCTGCCGA
>DAOWKH010000130.1 GCA_030639955.1 Candidatus Omnitrophota bacterium
AATGAGCTATACAACATGTTTACCTGATAGTGGTAATGAGTTTACAGCAGGTCATGAAGTAACTCAATTAGTCAGGGCCAGTAACTTGTCCTTAGCAAAAGCAGAGATGAAGAAACTCCTGGGCGGCAAGGGAGCAAATCTCGCCGAGATGACCAATCTGGGAATTCCTGTTCCTGCGGGCTATACCATCTCTACAGAGACCTGTAATTACTATCAAAGGCAGGGCTCCTATCCTGAGGGCTTAGAAGAGGAGCTTATCCAGAATCTAAGCAGATTGGAGAAGCTCAGCGGCAAGAAATTAGGCGATGCCCAAAATCCTCTCCTGCTCTCTGTGCGCTCAGGGGCGGCAGTCTCAATGCCCGGGATGATGGACACGGTGCTGAATTTGGGCTTAAACGACGAGACGATAAAAGGGCTAATCGGGAAGACCAACAACGAAAGGTTCAGCTATGACGCCTACCGCCGCTTTGTGCAGATGTTTTCTAATGTAGTTTTGCAGGTTAAGCACAGCAGATTTGAGCAACTCTTAGAGAAAAAGAAGAAGGCAAAGGGCGTTAGGTTTGATACTCAATTAGAGGCCAGCGATTTAAAGGAATTGGTAGAGGAATATAAACAATTGGTAAGAAAAGAAAAAGGAATTGACTTCCCGCGTGACCCTTATGAACAATTAAAAAAGGCCTACGAGGCCGTATTCAGTTCCTGGAACAATCAGCGGGCAATTACCTATCGCGCACTGCACGATATCCCTGATGATTTGGGCACAGCAGTGAATGTCCAGACGATGGTTTTCGGCAATATGGGCGACGATTCGGGGACAGGCGTTGCCTTTACCCGTAACCCCTCTACCGGCGAAAAGAGGTTTTATGGAGAGTATCTACTCAATGCCCAGGGTGAGGATGTGGTTGCCGGGATTAGAACCCCCGAGCATATTGATAGATTAAGGAAAGAGATGCCCGCTGTTTATCAGCAATTAGAGCAGATTTATCAAAAATTGGAAAGCCATTACCGCGATATGCAGGATATGGAGTTCACCGTTGAAAAAGGAGAGCTCTTTATTTTGCAAACGAGAACGGGTAAACGAACGGCACATAGCGCAGTGAAAGTAGCCGTGGATATGGTCAGCGAAGGATTGATTAGCAAAAAAGAAGCATTGATGCGGGTTGACCCGGCCCAGATAGATCAACTCCTGCATCCGATGATTGACCCCCAGGCAAAGGCCGAAGTTATTGCCGGGGGGTTGCCGGCTTCGCCGGGAGCGGCAGTAGGCAAGGTGGTGTTTACGGCTAAGGACGCTCAGGAAAAAGGGAAGACAGAAAAGGTTATCTTAGTGCGTCTGGAGACCTCTCCCGAGGATATTGGCGGAATGGCCGCCGCTCAAGGGATTCTGACCGCCAGAGGGGGAATGACCAGTCATGCCGCAGTTGTTGCCCGCGGGATGGGAAAGTGTTGCGTAGCCGGTTGCGAGAGCATTGTGGTCAATGAAAAGAATAAAAACTTTAGCGTTGGCGATTTGAAGGTAAAAGAGGGAGAGTATATTACTCTGAACGGTAGTAGCGGCGAGGTAATCTTGGGTAAGGTAGATTTGATCGAACCGACCCTGAGTAGCGATTTTAATACCTTAATGAATTGGGCTGACGAGTTGAGAAGATTAAAGGTTCGGGCAAATGCCGATACCCCCCCGGACGCCGTCAAGGCAAGGGAGTTTGGCGCAGAGGGCATCGGGCTCTGCCGAACCGAACATATGTTTTTTGGCAAAGAGCGCATATCCATTGTCCGCCAGATGATATTAGCAAAAGACAGAGATAACCGCCTGAAAGCCCTTGATAAATTACTCCCGATGCAAAGGGAGGATTTTAAAGCAATCTTTGAGGCAATGCGAGGGCTGCCGGTAACCATTCGGCTGTTAGACCCGCCTCTGCACGAGTTTCTACCCCAGGATGAAAACGAAATAAAAGAAATTTCCCAGCAGATGGGGATCGCTGTGGAGGAGTTAGAAGAGAAGATTCAGGGGTTAGATGAGATAAATCCGATGCTTGGGCACCGCGGTTGCCGCCTGGGGATTACTTATCCCGAGATTAGCGAGATGCAGGCAAGGGCGATATTCGAAGCCGCCGCTGAATTAACAAAGCAGGGGATTTCGGTAATACCGGAGATAATGGTTCCTCTAATTGGCGAGGTAGAGGAATTTAATGTTCAGAAAAAGCTGATTGTAGAGGTTGGCAAAAAGGTGATGCAGGAGCAAAAAATAGAATTTAATTATTTGATTGGCACGATGATTGAGATTCCCCGCGCCGCACTCACCGCTGATGAGATTGCCAAAGAGGCAGAGTTCTTCAGCTTTGGCACTAATGACCTTACCCAGATGACCTTTGGTTTTTCGCGCGATGACGCCGGGAAATTCCTGCCGGCTTATATTGAAAAGGGAATTCTAAAGCAAGACCCGTTTGCGGTCATTGACCAGAAAGGTGTGGGGCAGTTGGTTAAGATGGGTGTAGAGAGAGGGAGAAGCGCTCGGCATAACCTAAAGATTGGAATCTGCGGAGAGCACGGTGGCGAACCCTCCTCAGTGGAATTCTGCCATCGGATTGGCTTGGACTATGTGAGTTGTTCGCCCTTCCGCGTGCCTATTGCCCGTCTGGCGGCAGCGCAAGCAGTAATAAAGGATGAAAAATAAAGATACCTTAGGAATATATCTATCCGAAGTTCGAAAGATTCCTTTGTTGACGCACAAGGAGGAGAAGGAACTTATCCAGCAGGCGCAGGCCGGGGATAGGAAGGTGCGCAAAAAGGTAATCCAAGCCAACTTGCGGCTGGTAATCAAGATTGCCAGAAGATATTTTTATTTAGGGATTCCCTTCCTTGACCTGATTGAAGAGGGCAATATCGGATTGATGAAAGCCCTTAAAAAATATCAAGCTAAACGCAAATGCCGATTTGCTACTTATGCCTCCTGGTGGATAAAACAAACAATTATAAGAGCGATTGCTAACCAGTCACGCCTTATCCGAATCCCGGTCTATCAAAACGAGGAACTTGCCAGATACAAAAAGACAAGCGAGGAGCTCTCCCAGGAATTGGTGCGCTATCCCACTATCAGGGAGATTGCCGCCGGGATGGAGCTTTCTTTAAACAAAACCAGAGAACTCAGAGAGCTATCAATGGGGATGCTCTCCTTAGACAAATTTGTCGGCGAAGAAGAGAGGGAGCAACTCAGTGATATCTTATCCAGCCAATTTGTTCTAAGCAAGGATGCTTCTTTTTTGGGGATATTTGCTGATTTAGAGCGCAAAGAAGAGATTGTCAATCTGTTAGAACTGCTTGCTGAGCGGGAAAGAGAGGTAATTTGTATAAGATATGGCTTATTGCGGGGCAATCCCCATACACTGGCGCAGACCGCCGCGGTGTTCAAGATTAGCAAAGAAAGGGTTCGTCAGATTGAAAAAAGAGCGATAAATAAGCTAAAACTATTTGTGGAAATGGAGAAAGAGCCCCAGTAGCTCAGGTGGATAGAGCACAGGTTTCCTAAACCTGGTGTCGCCCGTTCGAATCGGGCTTGGGGCGCCAAAATTATGAAATTAAATGACATCACAATCTCTCGGGCGATCATAGAGGAATTTACCAAGGATTTTTTAAATTATCTAAATGTGGATGTAGCCATTGTCGGAGGAGGACCATCCGGGATAGTAGCTGCTTATTATCTGGCAAAAGCGAAGAAAAAAGTAGTAGTTCTGGAGAGGAAGCTGAGCATTGGCGGCGGGATGTGGGGCGGCGGGATGATGTTTAATAAGGTAGTTATAGAAGAAAAAGCGAAATTCATCCTTGATGAGTTTGGAATAAATTACACCCCGTACACCTCGGGGGTGTCTGAAGTTTCTTTCACCCCCGAGGTGAAGAGGTGAAGAAGGTGAGCGGCTATTATGTTGCTGATTCTGTAGAGGCGACTTCTACTTTGTGTTCAAAGGCGGCAAAAGCCGGAGCAAAATTTTTCAATCTAATGTCTGTAGAAGATGTAAAAATTGAACAAGAAAGAATAAATGGTTTGGTGATAAATTGGAGTGCGGTAGAGCTCAGCAAATTGCATGTTGATCCACTTACTATTTCTGCAAAATTTGTTATTGACGCTACCGGCCATGCCGCTGAGATTGCTAATACGGTAGTAAAGAAGCTCGGCAGAAAACTCTCTACAAAGACGGGTGATATTCTGGGAGAAAAGCCGATGTGCGCAGAAAAAGGTGAAGCCGATATCGTCAAGAATAGCAAAGAGATTTATCCCAATCTTTATGTCAGCGGAATGGCCGCAAATGCGGTCTTTGGCGCACCGCGAATGGGCCCCATATTTGGAGGGATGCTGTTGTCAGGGCGAGCAGTAGCGAGGAAAATAATCAGAAGACACTTGCCTGCCGGTTCTACTACACTTCTGCGAAGCTCCGAAGGAGCGAAGAGGAACAAGGCACGAGCGGGCAGGCAGTAAGCAAATGCAAAATAAAAGTTGCCAACTGCCAGTAAAGAGTGAATAATAGTAGAAATTTTTTCTATTATTTAGGATTAATTACCCAAGTAGGTTTTACAATGGTTTTTTCTATTCTGTTTTTTCTGGCAATAGGGATTTTTCTGGACAAAAAAATGGGTGGTAAAGGAATAGCAATTTTTATTTTCTCTTTATTGGGGATTGGCGCAGGCCTTTTTAGTTGTTATAGATTGATTGTATGTAAGGATGTTTAACTTTGTTTTAGGATTGATAGCCGGTTGGATTTTAGGTCTAATCAATTTTAAATTATTGTGTCGGGATATAGAAAAAGTGCCGGGCTCTGCACCAGATGGTGTTAGAATAAACACTTCTTCACTAAAAAGGATCAGACGCTTCTTTTTTATTAGTTATCTTAAGAGATATATTCTTCAAGGTTTAGTGTTGGCGGCTTGTTTATTCTTAAAAGGTGTCTTATTCTTTTTAGGAGCGATTGTTGGACTATTATGCTTAACATCTCTCAAATCCAGAGCAAAACTATCAACCCTCAGACCCTGATTACCACCATCGCTGTCTCTTTATTTTTGATAATGATAGGAATATTTTTCTCGCGGAACTTGCGCCGATTTCCCGGACGAAGACAACGCCTTGGCGAATTGATTATCGAAAGTTTCAGGGGAATAATCAAAGAGGGATTAGGCGAGGATTGGGATAAATTTTTCCCCTTGATAATTACACTTTTTCTTTTTATCCTTTTATCTAACTGGCTCG
>DAOWKH010000101.1 GCA_030639955.1 Candidatus Omnitrophota bacterium
CAAGTACTTTGGTTAATTCTTTCCAGCCATCCCAATCTTCCTCTCCTAAACCATCTTCAATAGATATAATAGGATATTTCTCACTCCATTTCTTAAAAATTTCAATGAGTTCTTCCGACACCAATATCTCACCCTCGTAATGATAGCGGTCTTTTGTATTCTCTACCAACATTGAAGATGCGGCAGCGTCTAAAGCTAAACTAACTGTCCCCGGAATATTTTCTCTGCCTGCTTTATAGCCCGCGCCCTCTATTGCTTCTATTAAGTATTCCAACACCTTCTCGTGGCAACCCTTGCCTTTCAGATTTGGTATTGAATAACCTCCTTCTTTACCCCGAGGAATAATATTTAATCCTTCTCTTTTATATATTTCACCCAACGCCTTATCTATCTCAAGCCCCATCCTTACTGCATCGGCATAGGTCTCGGCATGAGGCACTATCATAAACTCTTGCATATCCAGGTCATTATCCGCATGTAGCCCTCCGTTGGTAATATTCATCTGAAAAGCAACATCGGCTTTTCCCTTAGCCGCAATTGAGGGTTTAATCTCTCGGATAAATTTGTACAATCCTTGGTTTTGTTGTTCGGCTACTGCCCAAGCCAAAGCCATTTGAACCGGTAGAGTAGCATTTGCCCCGAGCGTCTCTTTTTTATCCATTTCAAGCATTAGCTGAGCAATCTCTACCTGCTGGTTGGCGGTTAAGCCTTTACCTTTAATAGCAGCGGTAATCTTTTCAACATTCTTTATAGCTTGTTCAACGGAAACGGTAGGCCTCTCGTGAATACCGGCAGAAGTCCCCGCCGGCACAACAAAACTCCCCTTTGAACCGTCAGCTAATTCAGCAACAACCTTAACTGTAGGTGCACCCAAAGCAGAGGACTCTGTGGCTATAAGATTTTTGACTTCCCCGCCGCCAATCTCTTTTCTAACAGGCACACCCTCTCCATAGACCCACAATCTGTAGGCAGGTTTAAAACGCTCTTGCCAAAGTGGCGAGGATTCTTCATATTTTCCTTTTTGGTCGCGCTTGATTGCATCTCTGTCCATAGCATAGTATCGGCCCATGATTCCGGCAATTTGGGCATTGTTTAATTCAAGTTCCTCTATCTTGTTTTGTATCTGTCCCAAATAATACTGGCCACTTTGGTCAGGAATTCTTGTTTGCACATCACGACCGTCTAAAATCGGCCAGAGATTAATCTTAATTTCTGCTGAATCCAGATTATTGCGTTTAGCCATTTCAAGAAGCGCTGGCAGATAAGGATCGCCAGAGTGCACTCCACCGGAAGAGGTCAAACCAATAATATGAATATTTCTCTTTTCTTGCTTTGCCTTTTTAAATGCATCTAATAGCACAGTATTTTGGGAAAATTCATCATTCTCAATCTGCTCGATAATCTGTTTATAGAGTGTGTCATAGGCCTTGCCTGCTCCTATAGTTACATGCCCATTGTCCGAATCTCCCATTTGATATTCAGGTAATCCCACTGCATCACCGTGCGCCTTAAGCAATCTCCAGGGGTTGTTTTTCATTAGTTCTTTATCCACAGAAGGATTAGCCAATTTTACTGCATTCCATTCATTGGCTTCGGGGTTATCCCATTTGCTTATTCCCCAACCATCTCGGATAATCAATACTACCGGACCGGAAATCTCTTTATATTCATAATCAACGAGTAAACTTTCGTCCATTTCAGGTGGTTTAGGCAAACCTAAAATCTCCAAAATAGTAGGAGTAATGTTAGCTAAAGTGCCGCCTTTCTTTAATTTTACTTTACCCAATCCGTTCACAATAAAAGGAACGGGGTTATCGAAGACATGTTGCTTTGAGGGAATAACGCCATATTTATCTTTAAGCGGTTTGCCATCCTTGTCTAATATCGCCGTTTCTTCTATATTACCGTGATCAGCAGTAACAACGGCTGCACCGCCTTCTTCTTCAACCGCCTTTAAAACCTCACCAACTGCTTTATCAGTGGCTAAAACCGCCCGTATCCCCCGCTCCTTATCTCCCTTTAATTCATGTCCTTGAATATCCAGAGCAAAATTTACCACGATTACCTTTTTCTTTTCTCTGCCATTTGTTCCTTTAACAAATTCTATTACTGCCTGAGCTGTCTCCGCAAACTTCATCTCCGGTTTTTTATCCTTATCGGCCACCGGCTCTGAGGGAATGATTACGGTATCTTCACCGGGATAGATAACATTTCTACGGCCATCAAGAAAGTAAGTTACATGTGGATATTTCTCTGACTCAGCAACGCGTGCCTGTGTTATTCTATTTTCTGCCAAGACACTACCCAATGTAGATTCAATTTTAACACTATAAGGAAATGCCTCCTGAATACCCATATTAGTAAAATATTCATCATCGTATCGGCCAAAAGGAATAAGTGTAAGGTCTAAATCCTCTACGGGGAATCTATTACCATGTTCATTAAAATCAGGATTGGTCAGAGCTTCCATTATTGCGAAGGAACGGTCGCCACGATGATTAATCCAGATAACTATATCTCCTTTTTCTATCTTACCTACTGGTTCACCTTTTGAATCAACTACTACAATAGGAGAAATATAGTAATCATCCCTATTAGCTCCTTCTTTTTCGTAAATCTCTTCTAATTGCTCAGAAATTGTAGGCAGTTGGGCAGAGGAAACTTTAGCAAACTGCTTAATTTCTGCTTTTGTATTTAAATCGCTAATAGCTGGTAATCCCTCCTTAGATAGCCATCTTATTACTACGCCTCCACCACTGCATTTTATTGCATCTAATCCAACTTCATCAGCAATAATTTTTCCACTACCTCCAGAAAATAATACATTCTTTTTGGGTAAACCAAGATTCTTTACTGCTTGACCAATACCCATGCTACCTGTTGCCAAATCTTTGATTTCGAGCATTCCGGCGGCTCCGTTAGCAAAAATAGATTGAACATTATTATCTTTCAATACTTCTTCAAAATAGTCAAGTGAAGTATCTTCAATGTCAACTGCAAAACCTTTTTTATATTTGCCTTCCCCAAGTTTTTCAACTGGAACTATTTCATAATCAACCTTCTGCTCGGGTTTAGTTTTATCTGGAAGTTTTTCAACCCACTTATAAGCAAGGGGAAAAACCATCTCTACATTATGCTCCTTGGCTAAATTTAATAAATCTTCATTCCTTTTTGCCTCTTCGGCTATTTTACCTGCCCAGATAATCCCATTGATTCCGCTTTTTTGAATAAGTTTCTTTACTTCATCTATTTTATCGAGTTTATCTCCCATTGCAATATACCAATAAGGAGATTTTAAATTTCGCACAAAAGAACCAATTTTTTTCAGCTCTTTTTTGGTGAAGGAATCAGTTACTTTCATATCAATGAACCGCATTCCATAAAAAGAGGCATTGCCCTTCTTTTCACCGCCTCGATGTCCAGCTTGAAAAGCCCCGCTAACGACAACTTTAGCATTATACTTCTTGAAGGACGCATATAATTCCTCTGCATATTTGTTCCTTAACGCTATTTTTTCGCCCTTTGCAGTTTCTCCTTCCCAAAAACGTAGATTTTCCAAGATTATAACATCACCTGGTTGCATATTTCTAATTGCCTCTTCTACCAGTCGACCCTTAGAAGCGGACACATATTTAACAGGTTTCCCAATTCGTTCGGAAATCACTTTAGCAAGAGGTTCTGTGCTATACTTAGGGTCAATTTCTCCATCTTCAGGTGTTCTATCCCATCCTTTATACATTTTCTCTCGACGCGAAGAATGAGTTAGTACAACTACTTTTGCTTTCAAATTAGAAAGAGTTTCTATGTTAGGAATTCCTTCTTCAATTTTGCTCATCTTTCTATCAATATTATCGCGCGTTGTTGCTCCAATATTGAGATCCGACCTTAGAACAACAACTTCGCCATCCCACCACTCTTTGCCAAAAGCTCGCGTAATATCATCTATAGTGGCTTTATCATCATAAGAAGCAAATCCACTGAGAGCCGATTCTGGCAATCCGCCATCAACCTCTGCAAACAGGCCATCTACAGTTCTCTCATAGATTTTTGCATGATTAAACTTATCCCGAATTTTATTTCTGGAAACATATTCGTATCTCTCAAAATCAACTAGCTCGCCATCAATAAATCTCTCTGGTGCCAGCAACTGTAATCCTTTATTAAATGCAAAAAATGTCAAATCATCAGCAGAAAGTTCTGTTTCTTCTCTAATTGTATCAAAAACATTAATTAACTCGTTCACATACCTTCTTTCTTTCACCAATATCTCCAGAGCAACAACCATCTGTGCGGAGAATGGAACAGCAAAGTCAGAGAGTATGTAATAGCCACGAGGATCGATAAGATGTTTATCTTCGTATCTACCTACTAACAACAAGTCATTTTCAGAAAGAGGTTTTCTATCGGGGTGTTTAGTCATGTATTTTTCTCTTATTCTATGAGTTTCATACTGACTGTTGGTTTTAACAACATAGTAATCAAAATTATCTTCGTTCATACCCAATGCCGCTAATTTTTCCTCAGTTGTTTCTTTTGAAGCATATGAAACCAGAGCAAATTCAATATTTTCTGCCTGAGATTTGAGCAAATAAAAAGCGATTTTATCATTTTTATCATTCAACGCATCTATATGTATAGCCAGAACTTTGGGTGTCTCATTTTGCTTGACTGCATCACTCAGACCCCGCTCAAGAAATCTTTGCCCGATTCCTGTCTTAATCGGCAACCCGTCATCAATAGCGGCAAGTGTAGTCGCCGGCTCAACAGGAACTTCTAAATTAACCTTATTCTTTGCCACAGTAGCGTAAATTATCTTCTCGGTAATCCTTAACGAATCTTCGATTTCCTCTTCAGGCACTAATTTCCTCTTGCTCTTGCCATCAACTGCCAATTGATATTGAGCCAATTTCTGCCTATTAATCTCTACAAAATCAATGTCATATTTTTCAAAAATATCATCCAGCAACAATACATTAGCCAGGGTGCTTATTTCTAAACCTACGCTAAATCCTCTTTCTCCCGGCACTAAACCCAGCTTTTCAAAGAAAGCAAATGCTTTCTTCAGCTCTTCCAATGTTCTTACCTGAGTGAGTATAAGCTTTACTGGATACCCAACATCAATGGCTCCCTTTATTATAGCTTTTAATTCGGACCGGAAGAATCCTTCATACGCAGGGTTAGTAAGCCGCACTAAACCATTAAAACCTAACGAAGGATTATTCTCTATTATTTCCTTATCCTTTCCATTTTTTAGTTCACTAAATTCTAAGCTGTCTAAATCGTTAGTGCGGAATACCAGAGATGCCCCCTCGGGCAGATGCTTTTCTCCTTCTATCATTGCCTTATAGACCTCCCCTTGATATTTCTTTCTTAATTCATCATCCATCGCCAGGGGATGAATACCAAAATTAGCCAAAATATCATTACTGCTAATCTGGACTGCGTGAAATTCCTCGGGTTTTAGGGTAGAGTCAACAAAAAATTCCGGTGCTGGTTTTGCAGGCACTCCTTTTAATCTCTTTTCTGCCTCGGCTACTACTTCAACTACCTGAACATAAGAGCTGTCGACTACTCCTATTGAACCAATGCCAAATTCAATCAACTTGGCAGCAAAACCTGGGTCACTAGAGGGCCTTTGTCCGCAAAGGCCTGTTTTAACGCCGCATTTCTTAGCAATTTTGATAACAATTTCTAATGCCTTTAAGACCGCCGGATCAGTTTCATCAAAGCTTGTTCGCATTTTTTCGCTGTCGCGATCTACACCCAGGGTAAACTGGGTAAGGTCGTTTGAGCCGATAGAAATAAAATCAACCCTTTTTTTTCCTTTGCTGTCTAACAGAAACTCCTGCATATGCAGGACATTATTGGGCACCTCTACCATCATACCTATTTCCAAACTATCTTTGCCTCTTGTTAATCCCTTATTATCTAAAAATTCGAGCATACGGGTTAGCTCCTGGGGGGTTCGCACTACCGGAAACATTATCGCTACATTTTTATATCCTTGGTCTCTCGCCCTCTTTATCGCTTCTAATTCCCAGCCAAAAACATCGGCATATCCAGGGTCGATCATTCTACCTTCTCCGCGAAAACCCATCATTGGGTTTACTTCCTCGGCTTCAAAAAGATTACCCCCTAAAAGCTCCCGATACTCATTGGTCTTAAAATCGCTGGTGCGATAAGTCATTATTTGCTCGGGTTTTTGGCAGGCAGCAATTGCGGCAATTGCCATTGAAAGCTTCTGGACATAAAAATCATAGCCGCTCTTATATCCTTTTATTTTTTCTTCGATTTTTTGCTTTAAGATTGTTTCCTGTTCAAATTCTCCGCCTGAGTTAAATTCTCCCCGGTCATAGGCGAACAGCGCCTGTGGATGGACGCCGATATCAGCCAAGGCGAATTCTGCACGCATTAAACTTATCCCATAATGAGAACCGTATTGAGATATGGGAAATCTTGCTGCCATCGCTGGATTAGCCACAATCATTCCTATTTTTGTTTCAGCCAAGAGTGGTAATTTACTAATATCTATATCCTTGCCAATTTCCTCAAGCGGGATTGCTCTAGCGTAAACACACCCTCTATCAGCATCCAAGGTAAGCGTGATTTCTCTATCTTGTTCACCTTTTAAGCTTTTTAAAGTCCTCAATAACCCCTTGCCTACACCAACTATCGCTGGTTTGCCTAATTCTCTACCTATAATTGCCGCATGAGAAGTATTACCACCTACTTCGGTAACAAAACCCCCGGCAATTTTCATTACCTGAACCATATCCGGTCCGGTGACATTAGCGCAAATAATATCTCCTTTTTTAACCTGATTCATTTGTTCGGTCAATTCAGCCGGGGTCTCGGCATCGATAATAACTACCCTTCCACTAACCGCTCCTAAACCCGCCGAACCTTCAAACAGCACTTCTGCCTTCTCCGCTTCTTTTTCAGGAACCGCCATTCTCTTTTGCTCAATTAAACTGGGATCTTTCTGGCTATAAACTGTTTCGGCGCGGGCTTGGGTTATCCATAGCTTTCCATTCTTATCAATAGCAAACTCAATATCTCTAGTATCCTTATAATAATCTGCAATTGCCCGAACCTGTTTGGCTATCTCAATTGCTTTTGTATCCGAAATAGAAAATTTATTTCTAACTTCAGACGGGGGCTTTATTTCACGCGTCCCCCCTTTCTTCTCATCATAAACAATTGCGGTCTCCTTCGGTCCTAATTCTTTGTCTAAGATGGCAATTTTTCCGCTCGGAGTCAAAGCCATTAAAAATTTATCCGGCGTCTGCGTGCCACTTACAATTGCTTCTCCTAAACCTGGGCCCACATTAATATATATAACTCCTTTTGTGGTCCGATGACGCGAGTTCCAGCCTGTTTCTATATCTACACTAAAACCAACCCCTGACTGCGCACTTCTAATCATCTGTTGCACAACTACAGCGTTGTTCACCGCAAAGTGGTCAAAGCCTTTTGCCGTTCGATATTCAATCGTCCTATTTGTGAACAGAGAAGCGAAGCATCTCTTTACCGCATCCACGATCTGCTCTTCGCCGCGCATATTAAGATAAGTATCCTGTTGTCCGGCAAAAGAGGCATCGGGCAAGTCCTCTGCCGAAGCCGAACTTCTCACTGCGACTGCTAAATTCTCTACTCCTGCATCGCGGCAAAGCCGCCGATAATCTTTAATTATTTTGTCCTTTAATTCCGAAGGTAACTCTGCTGATACAATTCTGTTCCTTATGTTTCCACCTACATCGGCTAATATCCGGACATCCTGTTCCTTTAAACGCTCTATTTGTTTTCGGATATATTCCTTTAACCCCGGTGCAGAATCAACAAACTGTTTGTAAGCCGTAGTGGTAACCATAAAACCGGGAGGGACGGAAATCGCTTTGATATGTGCCATTTCACCCAGATTAGCCCCCTTGCCGCCTACTAATTCTACATCCCCTACGCCTACCTCATTAAAACCGACAGTAAGTTGGGAATACAATTCGGATTTATCTTTATCACTACCGGCTAATTCTTCAATTTGCTTGCGGAATTCCGGTTTATTAGACCGGATCTCCGGCAACAGCATCCTCATCCCATAAGCCGGATAAGGGACGCTGTTCAATAAAAAAGCAACGGCTATTGTTAGTGAACAGATTCTTTTTAATTTCTTCATTTTTTCTCCTTTGCTAACTTCTTTTCCAACTCCTCCATCTCCTCATCCGAAACCATCTCGCCTTTTAAAACCGAGAAATATAATTCAGTATCCATTTTACTACCAACCTTCGGTGTAATTATAATATAAGAAATCTCTTTTTGTTTAAGCAGTTCGGTTATCCCTCTGGTGTGAAACCCACCGCAGATGAGGATTGCCGCCTTTTCGCCCTTTACCTGCATTGCCTTCAGGGTGTTTTCAATCAAAATCTTATCCCGCTGGTCAGCAAGGGTATAGAAATTTTCCATCTCTGGCAAGCAAGTACTAAAGTTATAAAAGGGATTATTAAGATTATATTGGGAGGCATATTTCTGGATAAAACTACGGAAAATCTGGGGAGTAAATTCGGACTTGTGGCTATAATAATACCCGACATCCTCGTTGGTGAGTTTGATATTGATAAAACCCTCTAAAATGTCAATATTCTTTAGCAGGCGGTCTAATCGGGCTTGGCCGCTATTGGTGTAAAGCGTTTCTTTGGCAACTTTTTCTAAATCTTTAATCTCGCTAAACAATCTGCGGTGATTAATCTGTTCGGAAATAATTATGTAATAGATATAGCGCTCAAGATTGGGATAAGTGCGAAGGGAAAAACTCTTTCCCGCAATAAGTTTTCTCAGATGGCCATAATATTTGCCGGCAGAGATTTTTTCGGCTTTGAAATCAACGCTCTTGACAATCAAATCGGCTAATTCTTTTTCGGATAAACCCTGGCTCAATTCCTTTATCGCATTCAAATGCTCTTTCTCTACCTTTTTAAAATCTATCTCTTCCTCTAATTCAATAATCCCGCCCAACCGTTCAAAATTTGGGAAACGTTTAAGATTGACTGAATATCTGAAAAATATCCTATTAAGATAACCGACATATTTATTCAAAGAGAGTTTTCTCTCATCATAGGCAGAGATTTTTCTGTCTAATTCTTTTAACTCCGGGGCATAGATGTGCGATTTAATTTCATTCAATGCGTCTTTAACCTGCCGGCAGTATTGCAGAACATCGTCTTTATAAGAAAGAGAATTGTTAAAAGAATTTAGGTGCTTTCTGTAGAGGTCGGTGTCTTCGGCGCCATAAATTGTAAAAGGGATTTTTTTAAGTATGTGCAGATATTCGGCGCCGGTAATCTGGCCCTTGCTCATAAAGAAGCGGGCAACCTCTTCTTTTGTAGCCGTATCGTCAAAGAGTTCAAAAATAGAGGTATCTACTTCTCCTTCTGCTCCCTCGGTCGCCACCAGCCGCCAGCCCTTATTTTTCAATAGATGATAGATGAGTTTTGCTTCGTTTGCCTGGGCTTCGTAATTGGTATGTAAATCCTGAATCTGGACAATGAGACGATTGTCCTTGCCCTGATAGGATTCAACCACCCGGCCATATTTCTCAGGGATGTCTAATTTTAAACCGCCCTCTTTGGCATTTAATAAACCGAGGTTGCTAAAAGCAAATGTTAAAGTTAGCGTTAATGCTATTTGAATAAACTTCTTCATCTTTTTATGAGGCGAAACCTCAACCGAAGGCTTCGCCAGAGGTTTCGCCTCGCTCACACATTTTCTAAATTCTACCACATTCCTTTTTCTTTGTCAACCCCTTTTTAAAGAATTTTATAAACCCTGCACCGTCCCTTGCATTACCCCTTCTGCTTTCAAAAACCTCTATGTCTAAATTTATCCCTTGACTTTAGTAAAATAATGTGCTATCTTCTTCAAAGAGGTGAGAAATATGGCTAATGCAACTGTCGCGCTTAATTTGGATATTAAGCAAGTGGAAAATCTGGTAGAAAAACTGGTAGAAAAACTTAATATTAACCAAAAGATTCGTTTGGTGCGTAAGCTTGAAGAAGAAACCTGGCAAAAGAGAATGAAACAAATAGTTGCTAATGTTCGCCAAAGAGCTAAAAAGAATCCTATTTCTAGGAAAGAAATAACCCGCATCTGCGAAGATGTCCGTCAAGAACTTTATGAAGAGAGAATTAAAAGCAGTCGTTGATACAAATATATTTATCAGCGCATTGTTGGGTGGCAAGTTTGCCTCTGATATCGTAGATAGTTTTATAGAAGGAGAGTTTTGCTTAGTAATTTCTGAGCTACTTATAAAAGAATTAAGAAGAACCTTACACAAGCCAAAAATTTTTCCATCAATTACTGAGAGCGAAGCCTTCGAGCTCATATTCTTCATAAGAGCAAA
>DAOWKH010000077.1 GCA_030639955.1 Candidatus Omnitrophota bacterium
ATTCTTCCCTCAAAAAAATTCATCGGCGGACTGCCAATGAACCCGGCTACAAATTTATTCACCGGCTGATAATAAAGAACAGAAGGAGTCGACAACTGTTGAATTGTCCCCTCTTTGATTACCGCAATACGCTCGCCCATAGTCATTGCCTCAATCTGGTCATGGGTAACATAGAGCATCGTTGTCTGCAGTCGCTGATGCAGTTTCTTTATCTCTGTGCGCATCTGCACCCGAAATTTGGCGTCTAAGTTGCTTAGAGGCTCATCAAACAAAAACACCAGCGGCTGACGGACAATCGCTCTCCCCAATGCCGCTCTCTGTCTCTGCCCACCAGAAAGAACGCGCGGTTTTCTATCCAGCAAATCAAATATCCCCAAAATCTCTGCTGCCTTAGAGACCCTCTCTTTAATCACCTTTGGGGGATGCCTATGTAATCTTAAACCAAAAGTGAGGTTCTGGCGCACAGTCATATGGGGATAAAGGGCATAGTTTTGAAAGACCATAGCAATATTTCTATCTTTGGGAGGGACATCGTTCACAAGCCGCCCGGCAATATATATCTCTCCGGTTGTAGCCTGTTCTAAACCGGCAATCATCCTTAAAATAGTAGATTTACCACAACCCGAAGGCCCTACCAACACCAGAAACTCTTTATCTCTGGCCTCTAAATCTATATTGCTGGCTGCTCGGACGCCGTTGGGATAAACCTTGGATACATTTTTTAAAACAATCTTTGCCATTGTACCTCGCTAAGCCAAATATTCCAAAATCTGCCTTAATGTTTCTTTTAGCTTCCGGCGGTCTACAATCATATCAATCAATCCGTGCTGAAGAAGAAATTCAGACCTTTGAAAACCGGCAGGGAGCTTCTGACGAATTGTCTGTTCAATCACCCGCGGCCCGGTAAACCCGACCAACGCCCGCGGTTCAGCGATAATTATATCCCCCAGGGAAGCAAAGGAAGCCAATACCCCGGCCATCGTAGGATTGGTGAGCACAGAAACAAAGGGGATACAACTTTTATTGAGTTTAGAAATAGCTGCGCTGGTTTTGGCCATCTGCATCAGCGATAGCATCCCCTCCTGCATCCTCGCCCCTCCCCCAGAACCGGAAACAATAACCAACGGCAACTTTCTCTTTTCTGCTCTTTCAGCGGCCTGAGTAATTCTTTCTCCCACTACCGAACCCATTGAGCCCATCATAAAACGCGAGTCGGTAACCCCTAAAATGAGCCCTTTGTTATTCAACTTTCCTTCTCCTACTAAGCAAGCCTCGTCTAATCCCGTTTTTCTCTGCTCCTCGGCAATTTTCTCTTTGTAGCTTTTTACGGCTGTAAAATTGAGTGGGTCAGCAGTCTTAATCTGCTGAGAGAATTCTTCAAAATCCTCTCCCAGAAGGCTATCTATCCTCTCGCGAGCTCCTAAGCCAAAATGATAAGCGCATTTTGGGCAAACCATCAGATTTTCGCGCAGGGTCTTTTTAAAAATAATCCCCCCGCAGTCAGGGCATTTAAGCCACAAACCATGAGGGATATCTTTCTTTTTGGTAGAAAAAAACGAAGGCACGGCTTCCTCGCTTCGCTCGTCAGATATCAAAAATCAAAAACCAAAAATCAAATACACATATTAAAAACTGAAAAATTTAAGAACGGAAGAGTTATTTTTGTTCTTTAGCTCCTTGGTCCTTTAGCTTTCACTTCTTCAGTTTTTATATTTTTGGTTTGTGTTTTTGATATTTGATTTTTGATATTTGAGATGTGTATCAGCGCTCCGACAATACCGGGATTTTTCAATTTTGCTTTTACTATCCGACAGGATTTAACTGCCCTTTCCCATCCTGTCTGTTTGACTATTTTTCGCAATGGCTTGAATAAAACAGCTCCTGCTCTGCTCACTCCTCCGCCAATAACTACCATCTGGGGATTTAGTAAATTAATCATATTGGCAATGCCAATCCCTAAAAAATAACAGGTTTCCTCCCAGATCTCCCGGGCTAATCTATCGCCTTGGCAAACAGCTTGTATAACGACTTGAGCAGTAATCAGTTCCTTTTTATTGCCGGCTAATTTCAAAATTAAAGAATGGGGATTTTTACTAACTCTCTGTTTTGCCTTTTTGGCGATAGCGCTACCACTGCATAGAGCCTCAAGGCATCCCCTTCTGCCACAATTACATTTTGGACCCTTGGGTAAAACTATAGTATGCCCGATCTCTGCGGCATCAAAACTCGCCCCCTGATAAATCTCTTTACCAAGAATAAACCCACCCCCGATGCCGGTGCTTATTGTAAGATAGAAAATAGAGCTGGCATCTTTGCCCGCTCCGCAAATACTTTCTCCGAGACCAGCCAGATTAGCATCATTCTCTAAAACAACAGGAAAATCGAACTTCTCTTCCAGTATCTTTTTTATACAAACATTCTTCCATTGCAAATTGGGAGAGGAAAAAATTGTTCCGCTTTGCGGATCCAAAGGCCCAGGAGCGGCAATGCTAATTCCTTTTATCTTTTTATTTCTGCTAAAATCTCCGATTATTGAAAAAAGAGGGGCTAAAAAGGAGTCGAAATCTGCTTTGGCCGGAATAACCTTTGCCTGAAATATCTCTCCTTTCTTATTTCCTAAGGCAACCTCTGTCTTTGTCCCTCCAATGTCAATAGCGATGAACATAATTTGGTGCCGAGGGGCGGAATTGAACCGCCGACGCAGGGATTTTCAGTCCCTCGCTCTACCGACTGAGCTACCTCGGCTCACCTCATCTCCTACTCTAATCTCCTTTTTAGAATCAACAATATCTGCTGCCGAAACTCCCTCCCGCAGTTCAATTATTCTTATCCCCCCAATCTTTTGTCTATCTCGGTAAACACCCAAAAGGGCTCCCTTTTTAAAACCCTTATTGATTCCTAAATCAATTATTACAAAATTATGTTGCTTATTTACCTGAACAATCTCCCCTTTAACTGTGCTTATCTCTTGAATCTGAATGGGTTTTTCAGCACGAACTACTACTGTTGGCAATTCAACTCCCTTGAGTTCAAAGGCAAGAGAATCCTTTATTCTTGTTATTTCATCAGATAGTTGCTTAGCTGACCTCACCTTACTTATTTTTTCTAAATTTTGCTTGAATAGCTTAACTATATTGGTTATTTGTTTTTTAAGTTTTTGTTTGTCTCTTTGAGCAATCTCTAAGCTCTGCTTGAGCTCATTCAGCCGCTCCTCTAAAGAAAATTTCTTTTTCTCCTGGGCAAGCAGCTTCTTAGTTAATGCCTGCACCAATTTGCCTTTTTCCTCCCTCCAATCCTCTCGGGCAAGAGCCATGCGGGTTTTTTCTTCTAAAATCTTAGCCAGGAATGGCTCAGAGTGCAAATCCTTAATCTCTTTTTTTAAAACTATCTTTTCACCAATAATTTTCTTCAGTTGCCCGGCGAGTGAGTTTTGCTTAGCAAACACAGATTCATATTTTCGCTCAAGAGTTTTGCATTCTTTTTCTTTGCGCTTAATATCTTGAAAAATCTTTTTTATCTCTGCCTGTAAATCCTTCCTCTCTGTTTGCAACTTCTCTTTTTCTGTACTAAGTGCTTTGATTTCATTCCCTGCTAAAGATAACCTTTTATCTAATCTATTTTTTTCGGCAGCAAAATTTTGTTTTACCTGGATATATTCATTTCTGATTTTCTCTTTCTGGGTAAAGAAAAGATAAGCAATCCCTGTCGTTCCTATCCATAAAAAAATAATTAAAAAGAAAAATATCTTACTTTTTGTATTCATATTTTTTTATAATAATGGACTACATCTCATTTGTCAAGCAGTAAGCAGGCTTCAGGTTACAAATTATAGGCTTCGATCTCCAGGTTTCAAGTTTCAGTTTTTTTGTTTTTGACCTGCAGCTTGTGGCTTGGAACTTGTGGCCTGTTCACCTCCGCAGTTCTATTGCCTTCCCGATGGTTGCTTCGTCTAAATACTCTAAACTGCTCCCCAAAGGAATCCCTTGCGACAAGCGGGTTAGTTTCGTATTGAGCTTTAAATTTGCTATCTTCTTGTTCAGAAAAAAAGCTGTGCTTTCTCCCTCGGGGGTAAAGTTAGTAGCGATAATTAGCTCTTTAATCTTACCTGACCTCAGATAGGAAATTAATTTCTCTATCTTTAAATCCTGGGGGGCAATTCCGCGCAAGGGAGAAATTGCTCCCCAAAGCACATAATAGAGGCCTCTATAAACACCGCTCTTTTCAATGGCTTCTATATCCTGAGGATTCTCTACAACGCAAATTGTTGTTCGGCTGCGCGAGGGATTACGGCAAATAGAACAGAGCTCGGCCCCGGATAAATTATTGCATATCCTGCAATGAAAAAGCTCTCTGTTCACTTTTTGGATAGATGAACTCAATTTTGAAACCTCCGGGGAAGGCATTTTCAGAATGTAGAAAGCAATCCTCTCGGCACTCTTCCTGCCAATGCCGGGCATCTTTTTTAATTCTTCAATCAGAGTTTCTAATGTCTGGGGGTAGGGCATATTCTTCCTTCAAATATCTCCATTGCCTTCTTAACAGAAGAAGGGAGAGAAGGAGAATTCTCTTTATCGCTAACTTTGTCCTTGACTTTCTCTAATACCCTTGCACCCTCACGGGCACAGGCGGGCACAAGCAGGGTAAAGATAATCTTGACTTCCTTATTCAATTTCTCACTGATGAGTTTTTCTATTATTTTTTTGTTCTCTCTTCTTTGCAAATTCTGACAATAAAAAGAAAAATCGGGCGAAAATCCTATCTCAATCTTATTCCCTTGGACAGAAATTATCTCTCCCTGCTGAAGAAAAGTAGCTAAAGACATTCTTTCCCCCTGGACTGCGGCCAAGCACTCGCTCCAGATTTCTTTTAATTCCCCCAAAGGACAATCCTCTCCCTCGGGTTGAGGGTTGAGCCTGCCCACCGAAGCCTCGGCGCAGGCGGGGGTTGAGACGGCCGGTTCGGAAGATGTCTCCAGCGTCTTGATTTTTTCTAAAATCTCTTCTATGGAAACGAAAGATTGCCTCTTTGCCATCTTTAGAAACAAAAACTCCAGGCAAATCCTTTTATCCAGAGAGCCGCGCATTATCTGCTGGGTATGGGTAAGCAGACTAAAAGCATAAAAGAGTTCAGGCAAACTAAATGCGCTACTTTGCTCAATTATTCTTTTTTCTTCTTCCTTTGAAAGTTCAATTAGATTGGGCAGGTCTTCCTTTGCCATTATCAGGTTGCGGAAATATTGGGTCAGCCCCTTTACAAACTGCTCTAAATCCTTACCCTCCTTGAGCAGGGCATTAATTATGGTTAATCCTTTTTCGACATCTTTCTCAATAATTGCCTGTCCAAAATTAAACAGGCACTCCTCGCTCACTATCCCCAACAGAGAGATCACCTCTTTCGCAATTATCTTCCCCTCGCAAAAGCTGATTAGTTGGTCTAGCACAGACTCGCCATCGCGCATACTCCCCTGGGCAAACCTGGCGATCGCAAACAAGGCATTCTGCTCGATATCTATCTTTTCCTGTTGGCTAATCTTCTTCAGCTGGCCGACGAGCTCGCGGTCAGTTATCCTTCTAAAATCGAAACGCTGACAACGAGAAAGGATAGTTAAGGGAATCTTCTCCGGCTGGGTAGTGGCAAAGATGAATTTTATGTGCAGCGGCGGTTCCTCTAATGTTTTGAGCAAAGCGTTGAACGCCTCTGGGGTAAGCATATGCACTTCATCAATAATGTAAATTTTAAACCTTGCCTTGGAAGGGGCAAATTTTACATTCTCCCTCAGATTACGAATCTCATCAATGCGGCGATTAGAAGCCCCATCAATCTCCAGGACATCCATACTGATTCCCTGGGTTATCTCGCGGCAGAGCACGCACTCCTGACAGGGGTTTGGCAGAGGACCCTTGATACAATTTAAGGCCTTGGCTAAGATTCGGGCAGTGCTTGTCTTCCCTATCCCTCGCGAGCCGGTAAAAAGATAGGAATGAGCGATTCGCTGATTCAAAATTGCATTCTTTAAGCTGCGGGTGATATGCTCTTGTCCAATAACTTCATCAAAATTCTGGGGCCGATATTTTCGGGCTAATACTAAGTAACTCACAACTTCCTCACTCGTCCCGACGTTACGTCGGGACTCGCCCGTCAGAATTTTCAATTACCAATTATCAATTATCAATTATCATTTAATTTTTCCATCCTCCGTAGCAGGCTACTGCGGAGGACGGGCAATTCTTTAATTTTCAATTTACCCGCTATTACTGATATTAATTGAAAATTGATTAAATGGAAATTGATTGGAAATTAGAAATTGAAAATTGAAAATTTATTTTGAGTTTATTCTTCTTATCACCATCCCGGTTGATAACTTAGGATAAAAGTATGTGGACTTGCGAGGTAAAGTTTTTCCTTTGCTGATTATCTTTTTTATCTCCTCTAATTTTAAAGGCGCGATAAAAAAAGCCGCTCCTTTATTTTCCTGGGCTAATCTTATCGCCTCTTGGCGGCTATGGGTATATCTCACCCTCTCTTTTTCTTGAGGAGATTTTATACCCAAGACCTTCCTTAATAATATGTTGTGCAGTAAGCCAAGGGAATTATCCGAAAAAGAAAATTTAGGGGTTAACAGATAATAATGCCCTTGATAATAGATTTTTAAATTAGAAGAAGAATGTAACTTCTGAGAGGCTCGGGTTGTGTCGTTAAGAAGCCGTTGCGGAGCCCGAGTGGGCATGGTCTCCGACGATACGTCGGAGGAACGAGGGCGAGCACCGAGCGGCAAATTTCTCGCTGGGCCAGGGGACTTGCCCGCAGGGCAAGTATAATTTGACCGCGTGCTTTCGTACGACCAACCCGAGCCTCTTGATATAACCTCTATCTCAAAAAACTTTTCAATCCTCTCTAAAAAATTTTCCCTTTCTTTTTTTGCCAAAAAAACTACCCGGTGAGTAGGGAGAACGCTGATATTATCTTCGTTCATTTCGGCTAAATAAGTAAGCACAAAACCACTCTCTTTTGTTTTTGCCTGCTGATAAAACCTTAAAGCGGCGCTATAACGGTGATGACCATCGGCGAGAAAAATTGACTTGCGGCGCATCTTTTTAATCAGAAGATTGACATCGTCCTCTTTCTCTATCGCCCAAAGTGTATGCCGCACCTTTTGAGCATCGCAGAAGTCGATTTTGGGTTTTCTTTTTAGATATTTGTTTATAACCCCGGAAATCTCTTTTTGTCTATCTTCGTAGAGAGCGAATACGGTGCTAAAATTAGTTTTACACTCTTGCAGGAGTTTTAAGCGATCCTTTATCGGAAAAGAAAAGGTTTTCTCGTGGGGGAAAATCCCCTTTCCGTGTTGGTTTAGTTTTAATAAAGAAATAAAACCTACCCGCACTCTTTCTCGAGAAGATGAAGGGAGATGATATTTCTGGCGATAGATATAGAGTGCCGGTTTATCTGCCTGGAGCAAAATCCCTTTTTCTAACCATCTACGAAAGAGTTCTTTCGCCTGCACCAGTTCACTGCAGGGTAAAGGAATAATCTTGCCGGCGATAAGGCGAATAATATTATATCTGCTCTGGCGATAAAGATTCTTGGCCTCTTTCCCGGAAATAACATCATATGGCGGAGTAGTAACTTTGCCTATATCTATCTTTTTTTGATTATAAAATATCCCTTCAAAGGGACGGATGATAGCCATTATACTAATCTTCTCGCTACGCTCGTCGGAATTTTCAATTTTCAATTTCTAATTTCCAATCAATTTCTAATTTTAGAATTTTCAATTGAAAATTAATTAAATGCCCGTCCTCCGCAGTAGCCTGCTACGGAGGATGGAAAAATTAAATGAATCCGCCAATTCGGCGGAGGTAATTGAAAATTATATCTGTGGTTTGCAATTTAAACTCTCTCTATTACTCTCTTCTTGCTACTCGCTACTTTCAAACGTATCATCAACAACGAGATATCTGCCGGAGAGACGCCGGAGATGCGCGCCGCCTGGCCCAGGCAGAGCGGGCGAATTCTATTCAGTTTCTCTTGCGCCTCTGTTTTTAGCCCTTTGATCTGACTATAGTTCAAATCTGGCGGGATAGTTCTGTTTTCTAACTGCTTAAATCTGGCTACCTGGGCTAACTGACGATTAATATAGCCCTCGTATTTTATAGTCAATTCAATATGTTGAATAATATCCTCGGGGAAACCCTTTGATAGAGGTAAATCCCGATAGGCCTTTTTTGGTTGGCGAAGCAGCTCGGCCAGAGTTTTATCTTCAATCCTTTTTTGCTTGAGCCGTTTTATCTCCTGTTTAATCAAACTTTCCTTCTCTTTCATTTGCTGATAGGTCTGTTTGGAAACAAGTCCCACTCTATAGCCGTATCTCATCAGGCGGAGGTCGGCATTATCCTGACGCAGAAGCAAACGATATTCTGCCTGAGAAGTGAACATCCGATAGGGTTCATCCGTGCCTTTGGTCACTAAATCGTCAATGAGCACGCCGATATAAGATTCATCCCGCCTTAAAATAAACACCTTCTTCCCATCGAGGCGTAAAGCCGCATTTATCCCGGCAATAATCCCCTGGCCGGCGGCCTCTTCATAACCCGAGGTGCCGTTTATCTGCCCGGCAAAGAAGAGATTTTTTATCCTTTTGGTCTCCAAACTCGGCTTGAGCTGGGTTGGCGGACAGAAATCGTATTCAATGGCATAGCCCGGACGCATCATCTCCACATTTTCTAAACCTTTTATGCTCTTTAACATAGCCAGTTGGATATCTACCGGTAAGCTGGTGGCTAAGCCGTTTAGATAAATTTCCTCGGTATCTCTCCCCTCTGGCTCCAAGAATATCTGATGCTTGGGTTTGTGCGAAAAGCGAACTACCTTGCTCTCGATAGACGGGCAATAGCGCGGACCGGTAGAATTTATCTGTCCATTATACAAAGGGGCACACTGGATGTTCTCTAAGATGAGACGGTGCACCTTCTCATTGGTATAGGTAAGATAGCAAGGAATCTGTGTCTGGTTGATCTCGGAATTGGAAAAAGAAAAGGGCTGCGGGTTGTTATCCCCTTCTTGTATTTGGAGTTGCGAAAAATCTATACTCCGTCTGTTCACTCGCGGCGGAGTGCCGGTCTTTAGCCGGCGCAACTCAAAACCGAGATTTCTCAGATTTA
>DAOWKH010000072.1 GCA_030639955.1 Candidatus Omnitrophota bacterium
CGGTGAAATCCAATCCGCTCCGGTAATCCGAGAGCCGATCCCTAATGGCGAGGCGGTAATCAGCGGGAATTTTACTCAAACAGAGGCAAACGATTTAGCCATCATCCTCCGCGCCGGTGCCTTGCCCGCCCCTATCCACATCGAAGAAGAGCGCACAGTTGGCCCAAGCTTGGGCCGGGATTCGATTACCCAGGGAATAAGGGCAACTCTCTGGGGAGGCGCTGTTGTTGTTTTGTTTATGGCAGTCTATTATTTGCTTGCCGGTTTGATTGCTAATTTTGCCCTCTGCCTGAATCTTGTTCTTATTCTGGGCGCACTTTCTTATTTCAAAGCCAGTTTGACCCTGCCGGGAATTGCCGGTATTATTCTGACCATCGGAATGGCTATAGACGCCAATGTTCTGATATTCGAGCGAATCCGCGAAGAAATAAAAAATGGAAAGAGTTTACGCACGGCCATCTCGGCCGGTTATAGCCGCGCCTTTCTAACCATTGTTGATGCCAATCTTACTACCTTGATTACCGCTTTGATTCTTTTTAGATTTGGCAGCGGGCCGGTAAAGGGCTTTGCCATAACCCTGAGCATTGGTATTATTGCTTCAATGTTCACCGCCTTGTTCTGCACGCGCATTATCTTTGACCTGTTGAGTTTGAGCAAAAAATTCCAAAAACTGCCGATGTTGCAATTGATAAAAAATAGCCGGATTGATTTTATCGGCAAGAGAAAAGTTGCCTATCTTCTTTCGTCTATAATGATTATTGTTGGGCTGATTTCCTTTATTGGCAAGGGGGAGAAAAACTTTGGCATTGATTTTACCGGCGGCTCGCTTCAACAGTTTAAATTTGAGAGAGCAATCAACCCTCAGGAAATCCGCACATCCTTAGAGAAAATAGGGTTAAGACCACAGATTCAGCAGTTTGGCAGCCCGAAGGAGATTTTGGTAAAATCCGATTATAAAATCTCTAATGAAATCTTAAACCAGTTTCAAAGTGAATTTTCAGCTGCCCATCCGGAGAGGGTAAGAATAGAGAGGGTAGGTCCGGCCGTGGGCAGGGATTTTAAAAAACGGGCGGTCTTGGCTCTTTTGCTCTCAATGCTAGCTATCTGCGCCTATATCTCCTGGCGGTTTGAATTCAAATTTGCCATTGCCGCAATTGTTGCCTTATTTCACGATGTTCTGATTACTGCTGGGATACTGAGTTTGAGCGGACGCGAGATTTCATTGCCGATAATTGCCGCCTTGCTTACCATTGTCGGTTATTCCCTGAACGATACCATTGTGGTCTTTGACCGTATTCGCGAAGACCGTAAGTTAATAAGAAAAGGAAGCCTAAAGGAAATAATCAATCTGAGTATCAATCAGACCCTGAGCCGAACCGTGCTTACTTCTTTGACCACCTTTATGGTTGTTCTTTCGCTGTTTCTGTTCGGCGGCGAGGTAATCCACAATTTTGCCTTTACTCTGCTAATCGGGATTATCGTCGGAACCTATTCCTCTATCTTTGTGGCCAGCCCGATTTTGGTGGATTGGAGAAAGAAATTAAAATAAATGTCTAATTACTCTAATTTCTAATTACTCTAAATAATGACTAATTTCTAATGATAGAATGACTAAACATATTTTAGACATTGGACATTTTAGCATTAGACATTGATTAGACATTAGGTCAATTAGATATTAGACATTTTCTTTATGTTATGCTCAAGAAATGGAATGTTTTTCCCGAAGATAAAGAACTGCAAAAGAAACTTGCTAATGAATTAAATGTCTCTCTAATTACGGCTCAGGTGTTGATTAACCGTAATATTGTTTCGTCAGAACAGGCGCATTTTTTCTATAGAGCTAACCTTTCCGAGCTGCATAGCCCTTTTTTATTAAAGAATGTAAAGATTGCTGTTCAAAGGATTAAAAAAGCAATAGCCGAGAAAGAAAGGATAATGGTCTATGGCGACTATGACGCCGATGGGATAACCGCCACTGCCTTGCTGTTTTCTGTTCTTTCTAAATTAGGAGCCGAGGTTGACTGTTATATTCCCAATCGTTTGAGCGAGGGCTATGGTCTGAACGAACAGGCCATGGATAAAGCGGCGGCTGAAAAGGTTTCTTTGCTTATTACTGTGGATTGCGGGATAAACGCAGTTGAAGAAGTGCGGTATGCGGCGGAATTGAGAATAGATATAATTATCACCGACCACCATCGCTTAGGGGAAGAGTTGCCCCCCGCTTTTGCAGTCATAAATCCTTTACAGCAAGATTGCAGTTATCCGGACAAGGATTTAGCCGGCGTGGGCTTGGCTTATAAATTAGGTTGTGCCCTAACGGATGAAAAAGGGGAGGAATACTTAGACCTGGTTGCCTTAGGCACAGTAGCCGATGTTGCCTCTTTAGTCGGCGAGAATCGAATCTTAATAAAAGAAGGATTAAAAAGGATATGCAAAGACCAGAAGGCAAGTAGGATTGGTTTAGCTGCTCTGGCAAAGACAGCCGGTTTGAACAAAGAGATAAATGTGGGGAGTATTGGTTATATTTTAGGACCACGGATAAATGCCGGTGGTAGATTAAGCTCTCCCCAATCTGCGCTGAAGATTTTGCTCACCTCTTCTCTGCGGGAAGCAGAAAATTTGGCAAAGCTTCTCAACGATGAAAATGCGAGAAGGCAGAAGGTAGAGAAGGAGATTTTATCCCAGGCGGTTAAAAAACTTTCTGATATAGATGTTGAAAAGAAAAAGATAATTATTTTGTCTGACGAGCGCTGGCATCCGGGGGTGATTGGTATTGTTGCCTCTCGTCTTGTAGAAAGATATTATCGGCCGGTAATTCTGATTGCGATTAAAGAGGGAAAGGCAAAGGGTTCGGGGCGGTCAATCAAAAATTTCCATCTCTTTGACGCCTTGCTTCAGTGTAAGGACATCCTGGATGAATGCGGCGGGCATAAATATGCTGTTGGCCTTAATCTTCGGGCAGATAAAATCGAGCAATTTAAAAAGAGGATGGAACAGATTGCCGATGCTCTGCTTTCTGAACAGGATTTAATTCCTCAGTTAAATATTGACGCCCAGCTCTCTCTTTCTCAATTAAATTTTAAATTTTTAGATGAATTAACTAACTTATCTCCTTTTGGCGTCGGAAATCCCAAACCTGTTTTTGCTTCTTCGGTTAGATTAAAATCCTTTCAAAGATTAAAAAATAGTCATTTGAAAATCTGGCTAACTGATGATAAAATTACTTATCCGGCTTTGTGGTTTAATCAAAAAGGAAGTTTCTCTCCGCCGGTTGGAGAATTCCAAATTGCCTATTCTCCAAGTATTAATACTTGGGAAGGGAGGAGAGAAATAAATTTGATAATAAAAGACATGAAGTCGTAATTTAAAATTGTTTATATTGAGTTTTGAATTTTTATAAATTTTTGCATTTTGATATGTGTTTTTGATATTTGATTTTTGATATTTGATTTTATATTGCGCCCGTAGCTCCGTTGGATAGAGCATCTGCCTTCTAAGCAGAGGGTCGCGCGTTCGAATCACGCCGGGCGTACCAAATGGTGGGCATAGCTCAATTGGTTAGAGCGTCTGACTGTGGCTCAGAAGGTTGGCGGTTCAATCCCGCTTGCCCACCCCAAAATTTTTCGAAACTAAAAGAAAATAGTTGACATGATAAATTTTTATGATATACTTATATATACAAGATAAAAAGGAATATGAAATGGTATGTTTCGAAGGGGGAACTGCCACGTTTCAGCCAAAGGCTGATCCGCCAATCTTTGTGGCGGAAAAATAATTAAAACCTTCGCCAAAAGCGGAGGTTTTTGTTTTTATGGAAACTACATTAACTATACCAAAGCAAAAGAAAATAGAGAACAAAAACAAATTCCTAAACTCTGGACAAATTTTGGATTTATTTAAGAAAACAAAGATTTCTCCAGATTGGAGTTTTGAAGGTACCCCCCCAAGTCAAACCTCTAAACTTTCACACTGTTATCACCGTTACCTAGCAAAATTCATTCCGCAAATAGATTATTCAATTTTTAAATCATTTGGTAATCAAAATATTTATGTTTAAAAACACAACAATCAAAACAAAACAACAAAATAATAGTCCATATTTTAAGGATGACAATATTGTAATTTATAAAGATGATATTTTAAAATTCAATATTTTGCCCAATAATTATGTTGATTTAATTATTACTTCACCTCCCTACAATGTTGATATTCATTATAACTCCCACGCAGATAATTTGGTCTATGAGGATTATTTAGAATTTACTTACATCTAATTAAAAGCTATGAGAATTAAACGAGAAAATAATATAAGCGAGAGTCAAATTGAAGACGCATTAGTGGCAAATTTAGTCTTTTTGGCCAAAACATTAAATTTGCCAGCCGATTTGAAATTGATTGCTCGTCAATTGCGATTGAAATCTGGCGAAGAACGGATTGATCTGCTTTTATCTAGCGGCAAAAATTTATGCCTTGTTGAACTAAAAGTCGTTGGCTTTTCCAAAGATTGGTTAAAACAAATTCTTTCTTATCGCAATGAATTAGTGAATTTGCAAAATGCTGGTGAATTGGTGTCGGGCGAGGTGTTATGCTTTTTACTAACAACAGATGCGAGAGAAACGGATATTAAATTAGCGAAACAAAACGGAGTTAATGTGATTGCATATCAA
>DAOWKH010000091.1 GCA_030639955.1 Candidatus Omnitrophota bacterium
GAGCACCGGCTAAAGGCTGGATAGTAAAAGCGTCCATAGCGGTAATTTCGCAGAGTAATTTTTCGGTCTGATAGATGACTTCAAGGCAGCCCTGAGTCAGCATCCCCTCTCCAAGCTGAGCAAGAAGAGGGTGCAATTCCAAAAACCCCTCTAATTTGGCAATTTTCTCGGTAAACTTGGGGTTATATTTCATTGTGCACGAACCAAGGGGATAAAAATTTGTGTCTATACAGAAATTCTTCCTGGACAAGTTTGTATAGTGCCGCACCACATCCAACTCGGAAACTTCAGGAAGATGCGGTTCTTTTTTCCGGCGATACTTCTTGGGAAATTCCGCTTCTAAAGGCACACCGCTTTCAGGTAGCTTTACCCCCCGTCGCCCGGCTATGCTCTTTTCAAAAATCAATTGCATAGAATTTCCTCTAAACCCTCGGCGAATTTTACTATCTCCTGTTTTGTCCTCTTTTCTGTAACCGCAACCAAAAGACAATTGTCCATAGCTTTATAAAATCTGCTTAGCGGGAAACCTCCTGCAAATCCTTGAGCAACCATTTTCCCAACAACCTCTTCGGCGTTCATAGATAGAAAAAGCACAAATTCATTGAAGGTCGGAGAACCTGATTCAACCTCAACTCCGGGGAGCTTAGCAAAAATGGTCTTGGCAAATTCACTCTTTCCGTAATTGAGTCCGGCGAGTTCCTTTAAGCCCTGTTTTCCCAACAGCGAAAGATAAATAATCGCTCTTAAGGCGCACAAAGATTCGTTGGAACATATATTTGATGTTGCCTTTTCTCTTCTTATATGCTGTTCGCGCGTCTGCAGGGTAAGCACAAAGCCTCGCTTGCCCTCCTTATCGCTGGTCGCGCCAACAATCCTGCCCGGCATCTTGCGCAGATATTCTTTCTTTGCGGCTATAAATCCCAGATAGGGACCGCCAAAAGAAAGCGGGATTCCCAAGCTCTGCCCTTCACCGGTTGCGATGTCAACCCCCATTTCGCCCGGGGATTTCAACATTCCCAGGGCTATCGGATAAACTGATTGTATTGCCAAAGCACCAAGTTCATGGGTTTTTTTAATAATATCTGAATGGTCATCGATGACGCCAAAAAAATTCGGATTCTGCAAGATTACGGCTGCGGTTTTATGGTCTAATAATCTATAAATATCTTCCCGCGAGCTCTGCCCCCCGATAACCGGGGTTTGCACAAACTCAAGCCCAAGATTTGCTGTGTGAGTTCTCAGCATCGACTGATAGATAGGGTTTACGCCGCTATCTACGACTATCTTTTTTCTTCCGCTGAGCCGAATAGCCATCATTGTCGCTTCATAAAGGGCTGTGCCTCCATCATAAAGAGAGGCATTAGCTATATCAAGCCCCAGTAATTCGCATATCACGCTCTGATATTCAAAAATTGCCTGCAGCCAACCCTGGGAGCACTCTGGCTGATAGGGGGTATAGCCGGTGTAGAATTCAGCCCGCTCTACTAAGGCATCAACTGCCGCCGGTATATAGTGGTCGTAAAAACCGGCACCGATAAAATTGGTTAAATGGGTAGCATTTTTTGCGGCGAGTTTTCTAAAATGTTCGATAACCTCAAACTCGGATTTACTTTCGGGTATATCAAACAAGCGCGCCCTTAATTCTGGCTTTATATCTTTAAACAGGTCTTCTGTTTCAGAAACCCCGATGGCTCTGAGCATTGCCTTGGTTTCTTGTGCAGTATGAGGAATATAACTCATTTAGAGTACCCTCACTTCCACATCGGAAGTGGAAGTGGGTGTCATTCAGATAATTTTTTTATATACTCACTATAAGCCGAAGCAGTTAATAAATTATTCTTTTCTTTTTCGTCTTCAATTTCAATAACTACAAACCAACCCTTTTCGTATGGAGATTGATTGATGAACTCGGGTTTGTGGTTGAGTTCCTGGTTTACTTTGATTATTTTGCCGGAGAGAGGAGCGCAAATGTCTGAGGCCGCCTTCACCGATTCCACAGTGGCAAACTGCTTAAACTGCCTGCAGGGTTCTCCGATATCCGGACATTCCACAAAGACAATGTCTCCCAATGAAGACTGAGCATAATCAGTAATTCCTAATCTGGCAAGATTACCTTCTACCTTTACCCATTCGTGTTCTTTTGTATAAAGAAGATTATCTGGTATATTCATTATTTCTCTCCCCTGACCGAACCTTGTTTATAGAATGGTTTATCTACTATCGTAGCTTCTATTTCTACACTCCCTTGTTTAATGGTAATCTGAGTTCCTGAGTTATTATATGCCGACTCAATGTATCCCATTCCAATGCCGCGGGAAAGGGATGGCGAAAAAGAACCACTTGTTACAACTCCAACTTCTTTCCCTGCCGAATATATCTTATAACCCTGTCTGGGAGCGCGACACGAATCGGCAATAAAATAGGAAAGTTTCCTTTTCGCATCCTCTTTTCTCTTTTTTATAAGCGCATCTTTACCGATAAAGTCTTTATTAAAATCAACAAATCTTTTAAGCCCTGCTTGTTCGGGGGTAGTATCTCTATTTATATCCTGACCATATAACGGCAAGCCCATTTCTAACCTGAGCGTATCTCTGGCGCCTAAGCCGGCCGGCCTGACTCGAGCGTCTTTTAGTAAAACCCCCCAGAGCTCCTCTACATTCTCATTGCTTAAATATAGCTCATATCCCAGTTCACCGGTGTATCCGGTGCGACTTATTATATTCTTCTCACCCAAAAGCGAAAAATATCCAAACCTATAATAGCCAAGTCGGGATATATCTTCTCCGACAATTTCTTTCAGAATATCACCTGAAAGCGGACCTTGCAAGTCAAGTTTCCCTAACCTACCCGATGCATTCTCAAGTTTACAATCTCCTGATAAGCGGGCTCTCAAATGTGCCTCATCGGCATCTATATTGGCCGCATTCACTACGAGCATCCATTGCTCCTCTTTTATTTTATAGATTAGAATATCATCTATTATTCCTCCATTCTCATTGAGCATAAACCCGTAACGGCAACTGTTAGACAGCATCCTGGTTAAATTAACTGTGATTATTTTCTCAAGATTACTTTTATCGGCTTGGCCATAAATGATAAACTCTCCCATATGACATATATCAAAAAGCGAACAGGAGCTGCGCGTCCAATTGTGCTCGGCGATAATACCTTTATATTGGATGGGCATAAGCCAACCGCTAAAGGGAGCAAGTTGCGCTCCTAGGGCTCTGTGCGCGTTAATCAAGGGGGTTGTTTTTAATTCTATATCCTTAAAGCGCAGATTCAGCATCCGATATTGCCTCAAAAATAGCTTCGGGAAGTGTGGGATGGGCTACAACCATTCTTCTGATTTCTTTAGTATCCTTTCCGAGAAGGGCTTGCACCACTGCAATCAGGCTCGATGCCTGTGGCCCAATAATCGAAGCCCCAACAAGCTTTCCAGCACTGACATACACCTTTACAAAACCATCTGTTTCGCCCATAGTAGACGCCTTGCCATTTGCTATAAAAGGAAATTTCCCGGCTTTCCCCTCTTTTTTTCCGACACTGGCTATTTCAGGTATACTAAAGATACAATTCGGCACATTGCTGTAATTCATCTTCCGTTTCTCTCCCATAATATTTTCTGCGGCGACAATCCCTTCAGAAATAGCTACATGCGCCAATAATAATCTCCCGTTCACATCGCCTACGGCATATATACCCCTAACACTTGTTTTCATCAACAAATCTGTATTTATACCCTGCTCATCAAATTCAATCCCAATCTTATTGAGTTCCTCCTCATTAAAATTCGGCTGCCTTCCCACAGCCAAGAGCACTTTATCGGCCTTTAGCTTGATAGCGCAGGAATCTGTGTTTGTCAAAATATCTATTCCGGCTCTCTTCATAAGACGAGTGATTTCTTCCGAGATTTCCTGCTCCTCTGTATCCAAAATACGGGGAAGCTTCTCTATTAGACAAACCTTAGTTCCTAAGGCATTAAATATGCAGGCGAACTCAAGACCAATATAACCCCCGCCGATAATTAAAAGCTCTTTCGGGATCTCCTCTAACTCAAGGATGTTTTCGCTGTTAATTATGTCTTTATCATCAGCAATGGATTGCGGCCTTATTGGTTTAGCGCCGGTTGCAATTATGATGCTTCTCGCATCTAATAGCTGATTCATTTTCTTTTTCTCTTTATCATCGTAAACGAGCACTTTCCCGGGCTCATCAATACAGCCAAAACCCTTGACTACCTCAACACCATTGCTTGCCAATATACTTTCTATTCCTTTTACAGATCTTTTCACCCGGTTCTTCATCCAGGCTTTTATTTTAAGCGCATCATAGGAAACCCTTTCGACAGCTATCCCCAACTTCTGCGATTTTTTTAGAGCGGAAATCGATTTAGCTATTGAAACCAGGACCTTTGTAGGGATACATCCCGTATTAGCGCAAACCCCTCCCAGCCATCTTCTTTCTACAATACAGGCCTTTCCGCCGCGCTGAGCAATGCGTACCGCCGCGCTATATCCTCCCGGCCCGCCGCCGATAATAACCGCATCAAATTTTTTTAACATAGCTATCTATGGCTAAAGCCGCTCTCTTTGCCATCCCCATTGCCGCAATTACGGTTGCCGAGCCGCTAACAATGTCACCCCCGGCAAACACACCCTGTTTAGATGTCCTTCCCTCGACGTCAACCTTTATATACCCCTTTTCATTCAGCTCTAAATCCGGAACACTGCTGGTCAAAAGGGGATTTGCCCCAGTGCCGATGGCGATAATAAGCGTATCCAGATCAATAACAAAATTTGAGCCGGCGATGGGGACCGGTCGGCGTCTGCCCGAGGCGTCAGGTTCGCCGAGTTTCATCCTTAGACACTCTATAGCCCGCACATTTCTCTTCTCATCGCCGATAATCTTCATCGGCTGGGTCAGAAATCTAAAATTTATCCCTTCATCTATGGCATTTTTAAATTCTTCAGCTCGCGCAGGCATCTCTTCGTCGGAACGGCGATAAACAATATAGACCTTCTCCGCACCCAATCGCAGGGCAGTGCGGGCAGAATCGAGGGCTACATCCCCCCCACCGACTACAGCTACTCTTCTGCCAACCCTGATCGGAGTGGCTATGCGGGGAAACAGATAGGCCTTCATCAGATTGACCCGGGTGAGAAATTCATTTGCCGAATAGACACCAATTAGATTCTCACCGGCGATCCCCATAAATTCAGGCAGACCGGCGCCAATAGCAATATAGACCGCCTTAAACTCCTGACTAAAAAGTTCGTCAATTGTTTTTATCTTTCCGATAACATAATCGGTTTTGACTTCTACGCCCAGATTTTTTACATACTCTATTTCCTGTCTGACAATTTCTTTAGGCAGGCGAAACCCGGGAATGCCGTAGGTCAATACCCCGCCGGGAAGATGCAGGGCTTCAAAGATGACTATATAATAACCCAATTTCGCCAACTCGCCGGCAACAGTGAGCCCGGCCGGGCCTGAACCAACCACAGCGACCTTTGGTCGCTTGCAGTTGGCAGAACTGTATTTTTTCTGTTCTCTGTTTTCTGTAGACTGTAGACTGCCAAAATCGCTCCTGCGATTTTGGCTATCCCAATCCGCCACAAACCTTTCTAAATAGCCAATGGCAATAGGTTGGTTCTTCTGAGTAAGTATACAACTCTTTTCACACTGGTCTTCCTGGGGGCAGACCCTTCCGCAGATTGCCGGTAGACAATTTTTTTCTTTTAATATTTTTGCCGCGGCGGCAAAATTCTTCTCGGCAATCTTTCTGATAAACCCGGGGATATCTATCCCCACCGGACAGCCAGCAACGCAGGGTTGGTCTGGGCACTGAAGGCACCTCTTTGCCTCGGCTACTGCCGTCTGTTGAGCATAACCCAGAGCAACCTCATTAAAATTGTGGCTCCGCTCCCGGGGAGACTGCTTGGGTATTTCCTGACGAGGGCTAATTTTGGGAGGCATAAACTTTCTCTTCCTTCTGATACATTTTTTGTCGAGCTATCAATTCTTCAAAATCTATCTGATGGGCGTCAAAATGCGGACCATCTACACAGGCAAATTTCATTTTGCCATCTACGCTAACCCGGCAGGCTCCGCACATCCCGCTGCCATCTACCATCAAGGGATTCAGCCCTGCCCAGGTATCTATGTTCAAAGGGCGGGTCACCCTGGCGACCTCAGCCATCATTATCGCCGGGCCAACCGTAAAAACTAAATTTACTTTCGCCCGTGTTAGCAATCTCTTAAGGCAATCAGTAACAAAACCTTTTTCTCCATACGAACCGTCATCAGTGGTTATTAAAAGTTCTTTGCTTACCCTGCGCATTTCATCTTCAAAAATAAGCAATTCTTTTGTGCGGGCGCCGATAACAGAGATAACCTCACTGCCGGCATCGTTATAGGCGCGGGCAATAGGATAAACACAGGCAATCCCTACGCCGCCGCCAATACAAACAACTCTACTTTTCTTTATAATATCCACAGGCCTGCCCAGCGGACCGCTTACCCCGGCGAGCTCATCGCCGGCCTTTTTTTGGGAAAGCAATTTGGTAGTCGCCCCTGCCTCCTGGGCAACAATGGTAATAGTTCCCTTCTCGCGGTCAAAATCGGCGATGGTAAGCGGAATCCGCTCTCCATCGGCATCCACCCGCAGAATTACAAACTGCCCCGGCTCTGCCTTGCCGGCAATCTCCGGCAACTCCAAATCATAAAGAGTAGTTTCTTTATTTAACCTTTTTTTATGGAGAATCTTCACCTTTACCCTTTACCCATTACCCTTAGATAAAACCTCTTCCCCTGATACTCCACCTCTTTAAGTTTATTTTCCTTGAGCAACCTCTCCACAACCCCCCATTTAGCCCCTGTCTTTTGCAGAAATTTTTCCACTGCCTGTCTGCGCATTGGGTGCACCGAGGTGATACTCAGCAAATCTTCTTCAACCTTACCCGAAGAAACAAAGGTATCTCCTTCATAACCAATTAAACACTCTACTTTTTTCAATCTCTCTGAAAAAAATTGATAGGCAATATTAACACTTCTCTCGCCTGCGGGCTTAACCCATTTCTCGGCTGGTGGCCTAATCGGAATGGAAATATAGGATTTAGTCGGTTTTAATTCTGTTAGAAAATCGGCTATTTTTTTAATCTCTCTCTCGTTGTCATTTATATCTCTAATTAACATTGTCTCGCTGGTCAATTCTCCTTTATAACTCCTGGCAAACTCAAGCATCCCTCTACGGATTAACTCCCATCTCAATAATTTATGCGGTCTATTGACCTTGTGCCAAACCTCCTCGCTTGCCGCATCCAGCTTAAGGCTGACCCAATCTGCCTTTGATAAATCTTTTCTAACCTCTTTCTGCCAGATTAAAGAGCCGTTGCTAATCACTGCAATCTTAATTCCCAACGGCTTCAATAGCTCAATCTCCTTGCCTAAATTGATATCCAGAGTTGGCTCTCCATCAGGCACAAAACTCAGATAATCAATAATTTCTTTATTCGCTCGGAGTTTTTCCACCTTTGCTTCAACCTCTTTAACTATTTCAGCGGGCTTATAAAACTCCTGACGCTCAACTTGCATCTTCAGGGTAGAACCAACCTGACAATAAACACAGGAATAAGAACAGAATTTAGGAGGGATGTTGTTTAGGCCTAAGCTTCTGCCTAAACGACGGGAGGGAATAGGACCGAAGGTTTCAAAGGAAGAACTTAGGGGATTTATCGAATAATGCATCTGTCAACATATCCTTGCAAGGATTTTTTCAAATCTTCAAATTCTTCTTCGGAATAGGTCTTTTGTTTAAGAAATTGGGAATCTAATGTCTTTGTGGGAATAAATTTTTGGAGAATATACAGCTTAGCCCCTCTAACCATCTGCCCGATCTCCAAGATGTCATCCTTGCTGAGTTGCGATTTAACTACTGTAGTCCGGAATTCATAGTCCAATCCTGAGTTTATGATTAATTTAATACTCTGCTCGATTTTTTTTAAATCCACAGGGTAATTAATAACCTGCTGATATTTTCCGAGAGGGGCTTTTATATCCATTGCCAGATAATCAACGAGATTTAAATCAACTGCCTTCTGGACTATTTCAGGATTACTACCATTGGAATCTAATTTGGATAGATAGCCCATTGCTTTAATTTTTTTAAGAACCTCAAGCA
>DAOWKH010000131.1 GCA_030639955.1 Candidatus Omnitrophota bacterium
AGAAGCAGATGTTTTAAATATCTTGAGGATTCAAAAAGAGAGACACTCTGTTGATTGTCGGCTCCCTTCTTTACGCGAATATCGTCAGCAGTTTGGGATTACACTGCAAAGGTTAGAAAGAGCTAAAAAAGATATTTTGATTATGCATCCCGGCCCGATAAATCGTGGAGTAGAATTGACCTCTGAAATTGCCGATGATTATTCTGTAATTTTGGAGCAGGTGACCAATGGTTTGGCAGTGAGGATGGCGGTGATTTACCTATCGGCGAATCGCAAATAAATTCCAACCCACTTGCACCTACGCGGTGCAAGTGGGGTAAAATATGAATATGAATCTACTAATCAAACAAGGACGGGTGATTGACCCTCAGAATAAGATTGATAAAATAGCCGATATTTTTATCGCCGAGGGAAAAGTTGCCCAAATAAAAAATAAGATAAGCAAGGATAATTGCGAGATTATCGATGCCCGCGATAAGGTTGTAATTCCCGGTTTGGTTGATATTCACTGCCATCTACGCGAGCCGGGCCGAGAAGATGAAGAGACAATCTCAAGCGGAGCAGAGGCCGGGGCAAAAGGTGGTTTTACTACCCTCTGTTGTATGCCCAATACCCAGCCGGTAATTGACAATCAAGAGGTAGTTAGATTTATCTACACAAAAGCTGAACAAGCAAAAATAAATGTTTATCCCTTTGGGGCGGTAACTAAGAAACAGGAAGGGCAGGAACTTGCCGAAATAGGCGAGTTGAAGAAAGCAGGTGTTGTTGGTTTATCTGATGACGGCAGTGCGATTCTGAATTCCAGGGTTATGCGGCGGGCATTGGAATATGCCCGAATGTTTGACTTGTTAATCACCGCTCATTGCGAAGACAAAGATTTGTCGGACAGCGGGCTGATGAATGAATCCTTTCTTTCCACTGTTTTAGGCCTGGAGGGAATTCCTGATATTGCCGAGTCAGTAATGGTCGCCCGCGATTTGCAACTCAGCCAGTTTCTAAATGTTGCTATTCATTTTGCCCATATTAGCGCAGAGAGGTCAGTGGAGTTGATTCGTGAAGCAAAGAAAAAGGGGATAAAGGTAACCTGCGAGACGATGCCGCATTATTGGACGCTTACAGAGGAATGTGTAAAAAATTTTGACCCTAATTTTAAGATAAATCCGCCTCTACGCAGCAGAAAGGATGTTGAAGCAATTAAACAAGGTTTGAAAGACGGCACTATTGATGTGATTGCTACTGACCATGCCCCACACTCTCCGGAGGAAAAAGAATTATCCTTTGCTCAAGCCCCTTTTGGCACTATTGGCTTGGAAACGGCTTTAGCCGCTGGGATTACTGAATTAGTAGAGAAGAATGTTCTAACTCTGTCGCAATTGATAGAGAAGATGTCAACCAAGCCGGCAAAGATTTTTAATCTCTGCGGCGGAAATCTAAGTATCGGCAGTCCAGCAGATTTAACTATTGTTGATTTAAATAAAGAGTGGACAGTGAAAAAAGAGAATTTCATTTCCAAGAGCAAAAATTCTGCATTTTTGGGAAGAAAACTGAAGGGAGAAGTAGTTACCACAATTTGTCGGGGGAAAGTGGTGTATGGAAATAATCTTTAGCGTCCTTTTATTTTTACTCGGGCTTGTTGTTTTAATCTTTGGCTCAAGCTATCTTATTCAAAGCTCGGTAAAGCTTAGTTATATTTTTCGACTAAGCCCTTTATTTATTGGTCTTGTGATTGTTGCCTTTGGCACATCTGCTCCCGAGGCCGGGATAAGCATTGTCGCTGCGGTAAGGGGTTATAAGGAAATTGCCTTAGGAAATATTATCGGGAGCTGTATCGCCAACATTGGTTTGGTTTTGGGCTTTTGTGCTCTTTTGCTCCCCTTGGCAGTAAATAAGAATATTTTTAAAAGAGAACTGCCGATAATGCTTTTGGCAGTTGGTCTTGTTTATCTTTTGGCTCTGGATTTGGTTCTGAGCCGAATAGATGGTTTTATTTTACTTTCTTTCTTTAGCGTTTTCATTTTCCTCGCCTATAAAGGAGCAAAGAGCCATTCTTTAGAATTCTCAGAGTTGAGAAATTTAGCCAATTTCAAATTCAAAAAAATATTTAAGAGAACAAGCTCAAAGTTCGTAATCGGCATATTATCTATTCTTTCCTTATGTCTAATTGTTTTAGGGGCAAATCTGATGGTAAAGTCCGGCGTATCTTTGGCAAAGATTTTCGGGATAAGCCCCTGGGTTATCAGTATCACTGTATTTGCTATCGGGACATCTCTGCCTGAATTGGCCGCCTCTCTGACCGCTTCCTTTAGAAAAATTCCCAGCATAAGCGTAGGGAATATTATCGGAAGCAATATTTTTAATATTTTATTTATCTTAGGGATAGTGCCTTTGATAAGACCTATTAATATTGCCCCTTCAGTATTGCGATTTGAATTTCCTGTATTATTTCTATTTAGCGCTTCTCTGTTTGCAGTTATGAGGACAAACTATAAGATAACCCGTAAAGAAGGATTGGTGTTGTTTTTAGGGTATTTATTTTTTATTTTTTTCTTAGTCAGGAGATAAGATGTTTACCCCGCACCTTTTTACCTCACAGCAAAATTCTAACCCAGAGTCTGATACTCTACCCTGCACCAATAGTTTGGGGCGAGATACGCAGAAAGGTGCGGGGTTTATCGCTGATTTTCATATCCATTCCAAATATAGCCGCGCCACCAGTAAAGATATGGATGTAGAGCATTTGGTGCGCTGGGCAAAATTAAAGGGGATAGACCTTTTGGGTACGGGCGACTGGACCCACCATCTCTGGCTGGAGGAATTAAAGAGTAAATTAGAGCCCTTAAACAACGGCTTGTTTATTTATCAAGGTGTGCATTTTATCCTTACCGTCGAGGTCAATAATATTTATTTTAAGTATGGGAGAAGTCGCAGAATTCATAATCTTATCTTTGCCCCTTCTTTTAAGGTTGTTGATGAAATTAATTCTGTTCTGAGCAGTTATGGAAAATTAGCCTCAGATGGCCGTCCAATTTTGGGGCTGGATTCAGCCGAGCTGGCACGGATTGTTTTTGACATCTGCTCGGATTGCTTTTTGGTGCCGGCGCATGCTTGGACGCCATGGTTTGGTCTATTTGGTTCGCAGACCGGTTTTGATAAAATAGAGGAATGCTTTGATAAACAAACCCCCAATATTTATGCTTTGGAGACAGGATTAAGCAGCGATCCGGCAATGAATTGGCGCTGGAGCGACCTGGACAGATTTGCCCTGATAAGCAATTCCGATGCCCATTCTCCCAGCCGCCTTGGCCGCGAAGCAAATGTCTTTGATTGCGAATTGGATTATTATAAGATTATTGACGCTTTAAAGAAAAAAGATAACAAGAGATTTTTATCTACCCTTGAATTCTTTCCTCAAGAGGGAAAATACCATTTTGACGGACATCGCAATTGCAATGTTTGTTTTTCGCCAAGCGAGACAAAAGCCCATAATAACACCTGCCCTAAATGCGGCAAACCCCTGACTGTCGGGGTGATGAATCGAGTTGAACAACTCGCTGACCGCCCGGAGAATTTTCAGCCAGAGGGAGCCGTTCCTTTTAAGAGCTTGATTTCCTTAGACGAAATTATTGCTGAGGCCTATGGAGTGGGCAAAGAGACTGTGGGTGTGCAAAGGGAATATCTTTCTTTAACCCAGGGCTTTGGCAATGAATTTAATATTCTGCTAAATATGCCCGAGGAGCAGATAAGAAAAGAATTACCTCAGCGAATTGGTGAAGGAATTATTAAAGTAAGAAAAGGAGAGGTTGATATTAGACCGGGCTATGATGGCGAGTACGGCAAAATTAAAATTTTTTC
>DAOWKH010000123.1 GCA_030639955.1 Candidatus Omnitrophota bacterium
GAGGCTCAAAAGACATTAGAAGAATTAAAGCATTTTTTTAAAGACTCAAATCGGCACTTACACGTTAAGGAAAATCATAATTCTATTATTCAATCTGCCAGATTTTCTTCCTTTATACCTGTTCTCGGATTATTTAGTTTGATTACTGGTTTAATCAGCGTCGCCAGTGCCTCGGTGGGGGATGTAAATCCAGTAATTTGGCAGAATATGTTTTTCGGTGTTTTGAGTTTAGTGACGGTAGGCTCGGTTGCGCAACTCAATCCGTTCAATAAACAGCGTTTTCCCTTTGATATAAAAAGAAACACGGTATTTACCGATGCGGAATCTGTGGGTAGCCGGAGGCAGGTTAATCAGAGGTTTGGCACGAGTGAGAGGGTTGGGAAGGGAGGCGTTGTTTATAATCTTTTTGCTGATCCTCTTTTGAATATGCAAAGAAAGATTTTTGAGGTCTTTCTCGGCTCGGGGAGTAAATTTAATCGCATACATAAAGGTTATTTAAGTCCGAGGTCTTTTTTGACCTTAGCGAAGGATACCCAGCCTTTACGGTCAGCCTCATTTATTGCTTCTTTCAGTGAGTGGACGAATTCCGAATCGACAGGAAGGCGGGATTCAATTTGGTCAATGAGCCAGCCGGCTGGATTTGCCTTTTTTGAAAAATATTCTTTATCAGATAACCTATCTACCAACGCTTCATCAATTACAGACAGGACATCCAAGAATGCAGAAGTGTCAAATATAAATAATTGCGGTCGGTTATCTTTATCTACTACTACAGCAGAACGAGAGCCTTTTTCAAGTTTAAATGTTGATGGCGAGAAACACTTGCTCCAACCAAGTAATTTACTTCCTTTGAGTTTTTTAACCGCTAATAAAGATTTATTATCAGCCATTTTAACCTCCTTTCCTCACTCGCCGAAGGCGAGAGCCGAAGTCCGCCAGAGGCGAACTGAGGATAAAAGCATAGTTATCCATAAATTTACTGCTAGAAATATAGCACAATATTCTGATAAAGTCAAATCCGAGAAAAATTCCTCCCTTAAAAAAGCTACCTTTTTTATTTCTCTTTTAATTTTGCTTATTCCTTTTATTGGCATCGCCAGCGGGTCGGGGGGAGGGGTAAATTTTGTATCAGCAATGGGAAGTATCTGGACCGGTGTTATCTCGCAGCCGCTCGCTTCCTCATTTTTGATAATGCTATCGGTAACTTTAGGAGTAGCTTTGGTCGATCAGCTTACTAAATATATGCATATCAGAAAATCTAATTATTATGAACTCAATAATGAAGGTGTTGATTTTAGTAGTTTTATAAAAACTCCTCTTTCACTCATCGCAAGCTTGATAGTTACTGGTGGGATCGCATATTTCGCATTGATTTTCCTCGGATCTCTCGGCGCTATAGGTGGTGGCTTTCTCTTAGGAGGAGCTATAGGTAACGTCATCGATGTAATTAAAAAACATGGGGGAGTGGATTTCATTTCAGTGCCCCCGCCTTTGACGAGAATATTTGATTTTTGGCCAATATTAGGAAAAAGGGTAGATTTTGCAGTGACCAATCTTGCCGATATATTTATACAGTTAGGTGAGTTTTTGATAAGCATAGGATTTATCTACGGAGTTTGGAATGAAAGGTTAGAGATATTAGAACGGATAACAGATTTAAGTCCCATAACAGCGCTATCGTTTATTGCAGGAATTGCGACGACTATTTTGATAGTTTATTTTTTAAAAAGCAAGCTAAAAATAGTGAGAATGACAAGGCGAGAAGGTAAATCTATTTTTCTCACTCCTTTTTTAATTTTCTTTATCCTTCTTGCCAGCGCAGCCAGTACCTTAGGGGAAAGTGTAAATCCAGTAATATCTGCGGGAGGAACAGGGCGAATTTTTAATGAGTTGAGCGATGAAGAAATGGAAGCCCTGCTCAAGATAAGAAATCTTAAAGCAACTAATCATTCAGGGACTTTAGCAAAGATGGAATATAACGGCATTATTGATATCTTTGATTATTTTACCAAACAGGACTTATTGAAAAATTATCCTCGCCTAAAACCATTTATAGATTCTGGAAGCAATAGTTTATATCCTTATGCTTGGCGTGGATGGCAGGCGATTAGAAAATTTGCCCAAGAAGAATTTGCCAAGATTAAGGAGATTAAATGGTCTGATGAAAATAATTTAAGAAAACACTGCAAGAAGCATTATGGAGAGATATTAAGACAATCCACCAGTGACGATTATGCACCCACAGTAAAGGATTTAAGGAAGTATGAAAATATCTGCAAACAGATAATCGAATCAAAGGATACAAAAATCTCTTTTGATTTAAGAGAGGGTAAATTTGCTTTCTATGATAGAAAGAGAAAAATTAGAATAAGTGTTAGCAAAGAAGGAGAGATAAGCACTACTTTTAGAGAAGAGATTGAAGAATACCCAATTTATTGGGTTTCCCTCAAGGCTTCAAAGATAGAAAAACCAAAATTCCACTCTTTATTTTCTTCTTTAGTAAAGATTAAAGATAAAATTGAAGAAGATGACTCTGAATCCTTAAGAAATCTTACTCGCAGAAAAATCAAAGATTCTCGCGAAACCAAGCAAGTTTTTAAAGATATAAAAGATTTTTGCCAATTCGCCTCAAAAGAAGAGATAGAAAAACTAAAAAAGTTTGTTAAAGGTATTCGTTTTAAAGATAATAAGTTAAAAAAACAGATAATCGTCGCAATAAACTATCCATCTTCAACCGAATCTAAAATAGCCAAAACCGCTAAACTCTTATCTGCATTGCTGCTATTGATGGTTCTGCCGGACAAGCCCCGCAGCTTACAAAAGGGGCGCAGCCGCCTGCTAACCAAAAAATTCTGGCTCGGGCTTTTTAACAAATCTATCTCCCGCTATCCTGTGCCTCTAAAGCTTGAGGATGTAGCAAAATTTACTCTCAGTTTTGTTTCTATTACAGCAAGCTTTGCTATTCTTGGTGGCAGTTTACTGTTTGGCTTAGGAATATTCGCTTTATATTTTGGATTGAATGAAATTCGCAATTGGTTTACAGATAAACTGCCTCATCTTCCATCAGTCAAAGAGTCCGCTACAAAAATATCTATAAAAGAAAGAATCAATAAACTGAAGCAGGCTATTCATTATTTAATAAGTAAAAAAGATGTTCATCCCGGCAAACATAGTCGGGCAATGTTCACTACGGGTATAGGAACACCCATTTTTGCTGTTGCCTCTTTTATTGTGTTTTGGCTTCTCAGCCCTGTTTCCGGAGTCCCCTGGATTTTATTGGCTACTGTTATTTTAGCAAATTTTGGCGGCGCCTATGATGGTTATATGCGTAGTAAACAATATCCCGAGCCGCACATCCGCCGAGAAGAGTATAAAAAGAATTACGGCTTGACCCTTTTAACTTGTATCCTGCTTTGTTACTCAGCCGAAATAGCCACCTTGAATTTTGGAGTATTCCAACCTTTTATTCTTGTTCTTATTGCTTCTAATTCTGCGGCTTATTTGGTGTTCAGAAGAGTGCTTTCTGAGGCCTGGCACGGTTTAATTGACTTAAAGGGTGGATTTAAGAAGTGTGAGATAGCTGAAGATTTTGAGATTGTTGTTCCCTCAAAAATAAGAATATACGAACCCAAAAAAGAAAGCGATTTTGAAATAAAAAGAAAGGACGGCTATTATGATGAATGGAGAGAAAGAAGACAAAAAGAGGAGGATGAATTAGTAGAAAAACCACCAATTGATAGTTTATTGCTTAGTATAAAACAGGATATTAATAAGATTTTACCTCATAATCTTGATTTAAAGGACGGATTAAAGGAGTTTGCCGAGGTTGTCTTAAAGGGAGCCAAATCATTTAGTTTAACAGATAAAGCAATTGACGAACAGCTGGTAAACCAAGAAAGTTATGTTAGCATAATGAAAGAGGCGCATCGCATACTGGGAGGGCAATACGAATCTTGGATTAGAGAATATACACCAAGAGAGAGGTCGGCTTTGGCCTGTTTTCTCACCGACCCTAAGGGGGGCTGGGAGGAAATATTTAAAGACAAGGATTTTGCCCTGCAGAATATAAGGGTTGCTATTTTAGATAAAAAGATAGCCGAGTTAGCTGGTTTTAGTAAAGAAAGGATAGAAGATGGGGTTTTTGGCGATGCCGATACAGGATGTATCATTATCATCAAGAGAGAATGGGACAAATTGGAATTGTTACTGAAGATAGAAAAGGCAAGAGCTAAGTTAGAAATATTCAGCAAGACAGCACAAAAATTAAAAGGCAAAAATTTTGGACAGAATCTCGTAGCTTTCCATAATCAATGGTCGGGCTATAAAGAAGATTCCTGGCATAGACAAATCCGCCCTGTTCTTGAAGGAAGAGAGCAGGCGTTAATGTTTGAATATATGCAACAATTGTTTAGAGCGTTTAAAAAAGAAGAGATGAAAAAGCCGCTGAGCAAGAGGATGTTAAGCAAAGAAGAATTAAAGAATTTACCAAAGTTGCTAAGAGAATTTAAACAATACTATGCCTTTCCCGAGAAATTGCCTGAGGATTTATTTAATAAAGAAGAGACAAAGAATTTTGTTTTATATAATTTTGTTTTGAAATTTATTAAATACACCAAAATAGCGGAAATAGAAAAGAAAGTTCCAAAAACTGGGAGATTTTCAAAGGTTGATAAATCCAAAGAGTTTCTTGATGAATTACTTTATGCATATTCGGCCAGGCCGGATTTAGGAAAGAACATCTGGCGGGCGATTATTGAATACACAAAAGAGCTCAGGGATAAAAAAGAAAGAACTCTTTCGAAGAGATTTATTGATTGGCTTGATGAAAAAGTTCTTTCTCCTAAAGTTGTGTTGCCTTTAACTGCCCTTGTTCTTGTTGCAATCGGAATATATAACAGCGGATTTTTTGCCTCTGGTAATTTTTCTCTTATCGGTGTCGGATTAAGTTCAGCAATGATAGGTATGGTTGTAACAAGGATAAATGAAGGAGAGACAGTTGATTTTAACCTAGCGAAGAAATCTCGAGAGATGAGGATATTAGAGACGATAATGAAAGATGCAGATATGGAGACCGAAGGTATTTCAAAACTAACTCCTGAAAATTTTAGAACCCTTAGGAAATTTGTCAAGGAAAAAGATTATTCTATCTCTGAGTTAGCAAGGAGATTGGAAGCTTCGGAGAGCGTAGCGAATAGTTTGTTCTCTTTGCGAACGGCAGCTAGCTCCTTGCTTGATTTTATGAGTAACCCAAGTCCTGTTCAGTGGAAACTTTTAGATAGAGTTTCTAAATTAACACCTGAAGATTTAAAACAACCTATTTCTTTAAATAAACTTGCCAAAGAAGTTGATATTTTTAATGCTCCGTCTCTCAATTTAGGAGTATTAGAGTTTGTAGGGCTAATTGAAAAAGCTGGAAAATTAAAAATAAAAGCGATTGATAAGAAGTTATTTGAGGAATACAAAAGAGATATGTTAGCAAAGTGGAAAGGCAAGGTGCCTCAGCCGTTTTTAGAAAGGATAGAGGAGGAGAATAAAAATTGTGATTGTGAAGAAGTTGGTTCTAAAGATAATACAGCAGTTATTGATGAAAATCCTAAAGAGACAAAACAAGAAACAGGACAATGCGAAGAATATAAGAAAGATTTTGATGATAGTTCTTTCTTTGAAAATGATGAATTTTCCTCTACATATATGGGAAGCAGAAAAGAAAGAGATGATTATTACTCTGTTCTTGGGATTCCTTTAACCTCTGATGAAATAGATGAATTTGTGGGAAGGATTGGAAGAAAGATTAAAACTTCATTACATTTCTTAATTTTTCTGTTAACGAATTTGCTAATTTCTGAAAAGCCAGGTAAGGAAAAAAAGGATTATTTTTCCCATTTAGATTTGAATAAACTCTGGCAATCTCAGCCCGATAAAATTAAACAATCCTTTGCCAAGGCCTATTATTCTTCTCAACCCTGGACTCAGGAAGAGGTGAAGAATTTAATAGAAGGATATGAAAATCCTGAGCTTACATTTTGGATTAGGGAAAGAGCGAATGCTCAACTTAGAGATACGCTTATCAATTTGTCCTCGGTAAGTATAAATAAAGACAAAGAACGAGAACTTTATAGAAAGGTTTGTGATTCTATAAACTGGGAACTTGGAGAAAAACTTTCAGCTTTAATCAAGCCCTATATTGAGTCCCTGATTGAAAAAGACAAGATAAGATTATTGGAACTTCTCGAAGGAAATCGGCAAGGAGAGGATGCCTTTGAAATAATGAGAATTGTAACCCGAGCCCCCTCACTTATAGAAGTAGTAAAAAAGGTAGTTTTTGGTCCGCTTTCCTATGTGGAAGCGAAGTCCAGCCTCACCTTCACTAAAGATTTGATATTTCCTGGCGAGCCATTACTGGTTTATTATTCTTCTCCTGAAAGACCTGCTTATACTGACCTCGCTGTTTTAAATAAACGCTATTCTCCTGAAGAACAAAAGAAATTTATTCCTACAATGATGCTTGGAGGACACAGCGAAAGGAAGTTTTATCTACCGGGAGAGAATGGAGAAAGCAAAGTTACATTTAAGGGGTTTACTTTAGAGACCCTTAAGGATAGAGGAGGGCACTATGGTTCGCCTGACCCATTTGGCGCACTTTCAAAAGAAGGCGGTGAAAATGAAGAGAGGATACTTAATAAATTAGGTCGGCTTAGGGCAACCTTTTATCCTATAGGCAAGAGCCCTTGGATAAATAAAGAAGATAGATTGATTGATATGCAATACGGACAACTGATAATAGAACCAGCTAATGAAGATATAATCTATTATGATACCCTAAGATTGAGTAATGATAGGTTAATGGAACTAATGCAAGAGGTAGCTAAACGAGAAAAGGTTTCTTTAGAAGAGTTCATTACCCGAATGGCTAAAGAGATAGGAGGGGAATTAGATAATTTGCATTCCTCCTTTATCTTTCAAGGCGCCGAAGAGGTATTCGGTTTCTACTCTGAGTGTATACCATCAAATATAGAGATTCACGGGTATATAGTTGATTTTGAGAACATTGTTGATTTCTCAAAAGCTTCGAAGCAGGAAATAGAAGAGAGAATCCAGAAAGGGTATCTCTGGAGCAGGGGAAGAGCATTAGAAAGTATGCGAAAGAAAGTAGAGAGGGCTTTTATAACTCGACAGAGTCAAGAGGAACTAATAGAGTTATTATGGGAGAAGATTCCTATAGAATTAAGGATTACGATTAGTGAAGAGATAGAAGATGCTTCAAATATGGAAAAGATAATTTCTTTAATGGCAAAGCTCAAGATGGAAGATTGGGTAGTAGGTTTATATGAAGTATCTAAGGCTGAAGGACTTCCCATTCTTGAGGAGCTTTTTCCACAACTGCTTAGCAGAAAACCCTGGACCTGGCAGGATTTAGTAACATGGTATTCAATGTGGAATATAAAGCGTCTTCTCCATGGGGAGCAAGTAGCGATATTTAGCGGATTAGAAGGAAATTTTCAGGTGGGTTTAAGGGAAGATAGAGAATTTAGAGGAAGGTTCTTTTCCGGATTTATTCAGGGTTATCTACCACAAATGGAGAAATCTCGCAAGGAAAAAATAGTGAGAGAGATTGGGCGGATAGCATCAAGGGATTGGCCTGAAAGAGAGGCTATTTTGAAAATAGCTTATATGCTTGCCCAGGCTCATACTCAGTTGTTTCAAAAAAGTAACTCTATTTTTCTCCCGGAAGAAAAGCTTGAAGATGAAAAACTTGAATCAAAAATCAAAATAGGAAAACCAGAAGAAATCAAAGAAGGAAAATCATTAGAGGTCAGAAATCAAGCTCTAAACCAAAAGCCAGCAAGATTGCCGGTTGAGGAAATTGCCGAATTGACAGAAAAGGCAAAAGATGCGTTATCTGCAATAAAGGAAAATGTTGAAAAGATAAAGGAAATAGAATTCAGTCCAGAACAGAAAGGCTGGTTTCCCGATATTCTACACAATTTAGACAAAGCAGATAGGATAAACGAAGAACTTCCCGGGATATTGGAAAAAGACCTTATCGTTGAGGAATTACGGCTTGATGAAATTATTAAATCAATTATCAAAGAGGAAAAAGCAGAGAAAAAAGTTGAGCTTAAAGTACCTGAGAAATTATCCTCCATTCAGGGAGTCGAAGGTATTATTCGTGGAATGTTCAGCGAGTTAATCAAAAATGCCAGGAAATATAAGGCGAAAGACAGACCAATTGAAATAGAAATCAGCATTAAAGAAGAAAAAGAAAAAATAGTTATCTTGGTCAAAGACAACGGCATTGGCATAGTAAAGGAGAATCTACCAAAGCTATTCAAGAGAGGTTATATAATTCCCGGTGTTGAGGTGAAGAAAGGCGTCAGCAGAACGGGTGAAGGATTGCATGGCATCTCGATAGACGCAGAACTTCACGGCGGAAAGGCAATAGTAGAGAGTGAAGGTGTTGGCAAGGGTTCTACATTCACAGTTATCCTATCCAAAGAATTTGTAGAGCTCGAAAATGCCGAAAGAATCTTCAAGGAGCGGCTCTTGGGCATAAAGAGACACGAGTTGAGCAATACACTATCCATTATTGCTGCTTATGCAAACGTGCTGAAGAGACGGGGGAACCTGACAGATAAACAGAGAAAGGCGATGAGTGATGTTGTTAAGCAAAGAATGCTCATTGACGAGTATCAAACCAAAATCAGGGAAATTATCAAAAAATCAGAAGCCAAAGAAGTAAAAGGTGGAGGTAAATTATCTGGTTTCAGCAATTTCTTAATCCTTTTACTGGCTTTGATAGTTCCTGAAAAGTCAAAGTCGTCACAGATACAAATACTGGAGAGTTTGATAACCTATGTAGGTTCAGTTGTAGGTTCAGTTAAAGAAATTAAGATTGATAGATTAACTCCCCAGAACTTTCATGAGATCAGAGAAGTTGTTTATGAAAAAGAACGCAAGGGTTGTTCATCATCAGATTGGGTAAGGGAGCTAAAACTTTCCGGGAAGTTAAATGAGTCCATTAGGGAACCGCATAAACTTGTTAAGGAATTATTAGAATTTTTATTTAGCCCAAGTGATGTTCAGAGAAGAATTTTGTTCGCAATTTTTAATTTATCACCTGAGGAATTACCCATTTCCTTGAGTGAGATTAAAAAAAGAGCCGAAGTTTATACTACATTTCATATCACTTTAGAAACATTGCAGTATATCGGGTTAATAAAAACGAGCGGGCGAGAGATAGATAAGGTTGATAAAGAATTGCTTAAAGCAATCTGGGGAGATGTAGAAAAATGGGGTGAAGTTCAATCAAATAAATTCTTGGGGAAAAAAGGAAATATATTTATTATTTTAGGTCTTCTTCTGGCGGGGATGGAAAAAGGGATTTCAAATGATGGCAAAAGAGATGGATTTGTAGAAAGATTCAGGGAATGGATTGAGAAGAAAAATAGGGAAATGTCCGAGTATGAGGAAAGTGTTGCAAAGAATTTAGGAGAGAAGGACATCTTTGAAGGATTAATTAGAAGCATGCAGAAAGGCCCAAGCATAGAGAGCAGATTTTTCGGCAAAACATTTTTTGCTCTTATATTAAGATTATTCCAGATACCCGTATCCAAGTTTATGATATATCTTTTTAAGAAACATTGCAGACAGAAAGAAATCACTGAATTAACTAATATAGAAGAATTGAAAAAGATTGAGAAACGAGTGACGTATTTTTATCTTCTTTTTGCATGGCATCTTTTTGGTGGCACTCCTGTAATACTTGATAATATAACAGCATTTGACTTCTCTGTTATTGGTCCAATCTGTGGCACAGTGGCTTTTTACATGAATTTTAGAGGAGGACTTAAGTGGGGCACTGCAAAATTGAGGCGGGAGAAATTAGAGGGAGAGAAATTAGAAGTAAATTCAATCTGCAAAAAAATCACATTTTTATCTGACGGCTTCCTTCTGAAAGGAACCCTGCATCTGCCAACAGGAGTAAATAGACCTCCCGTTGTAATTGGCTCTCATGGTTTTTTCACCGACAGCAATTCTCCAAAGCAGATTGCAATGGCGCGGGAATGTAACAAAAAGGGCATTGCATTTTTCAGGTTTAGTCATCGTGGATGCGGTGAAAGCGAAGGAAATGAAGATATTACTTCTTTTGAGGGCAGATGCAGGGATTTGGAAAATGCTATAAAAACTATTCAGGCAAGAAATGATATTGGAGATAAAATAGGACTCTTTGGAAGCAGTCTGGGAGGGGCTGTTTGTTTGGTAGTGGCAACTAAATTCAATATAAAAGCCGTTGTTACTTTTGCAGCTCCCATAAACAGCAGTTCGCTTATAGAGGCGATTAAGAAATCAGATGATTTCAGAAACTTTAAATACTTTAACGAAAAGAAGCTTCAATTTGATATTTCAGACAAGCTTCCTGACATTCACCATATTCTGATGTTCCACAGTCGTGCTGATAATGTAGTATTATTTTCCGATGCCCTCGAGATATATGAAAAGGCCAACGAGCCGAAAAAAGTGATTATACAA
>DAOWKH010000113.1 GCA_030639955.1 Candidatus Omnitrophota bacterium
CATTTCTTCCCAATAATAAATCTTTTTTTCATTGATGGAGATAATTCGGTCTTCCTTTTGCAGAATATCTTCGGCCGGAAAACCAGCTTTTACCTCTCCTATTTGGGAAGTAAGCTGTGGGCTCCCCAGCATAAAAATAAAAAAGAAAAGAGAAAATCCAAACAAATAGTTAAAAATTGAACCTGCGCTTAATATCCAAAAGCGTTTTTTGATTGGCTGAGAGAGAAATTCATCGGGTTTACCTTCACCTTCGGTAGGCTCTTCGCCGGCCATTTTTATATAACCACCAAAAGGGAGCAAGGAAAAAGAGTAGCGCGTTTCTCCTTTTGTCCAGCCGAAAATCTCCTTGCCAAAACCGAGGGAAAATTTCTCTACTCGGACACCGCTTCTTTTGGCTATGATAAAATGCCCAAACTCGTGGACTAATATCAAGATACTTAAGACTATTAGAGCAGAAATAAAGGTTAACATAATTTCCTTATCGCTGCCTGTATATCCTCTGGCAAAGGAGAACAGAATTTAACGAATTCTTTGCTTTCGGGATGGTAGAACCCTAATTCACTGGAGTGCACAGCTTGACGGAAAAGAACTAAATCCTTCTCTCTTTTTCCGTAAGTTTTGTCTCCTACTACCGGATAGCCCAAATAAGCAAAATGCACCCTTATCTGGTGCGTCCTGCCTGTTTTTAAATTTAATTCCAAAAGGGTATGATCGCTATAGCGCTGAATAACTTTATAAAAGGTTATTGCTTCTTTGCCGTTGATAACTACCGCCATCTTCTGGCGATTTCTGAAATCCCTGCCGATGGGCTGTTCGATAACTCCTTCATCAAAACGCACAAGCCCTTTCACTAAAATGATATATTTGCGGAGAACTTTCCGATTTTTAAATTGAGCGGCTAAATTCTGATGGGTTTGATTGTCCTTTGCCGCTACCAAAACCCCAGAGGTGTCTTTATCCAAACGGTGAACAATCCCCGGTCTCTGCGGATTTATTGTAGAAAGGTTGCGACAATGAGCAAGCAATCCTTGCAATAATGTCCCCGAACGATTTCCGTCTGTGGGATGAACAATCATTCCGGCCGGTTTATCAATTACTATCAAATGTTCATCCTCATAAACTATATTTAAGGAAATGGATTCTGCTTTTATTAAATAATTCTGTTCAGACCCCCTATCCAAAAGGATAATTTCTTCTTTTTGTTTAATTTTATAATGACACTCGGACTTGGCAATTCCGTTAATTAAAACCTTTTTATTCCTGATTAACTTCTGAATATGAGAACGGGAAATTTCCTGAGCCAAAAGTTTGTTGTGCAGGTAGACATCTAATCGCTCACCCTTTTCTTCTTCAGAAACAATAAAATTGTAATCCACCCTGCCCCCACGCAGATAAAGAAATCGGCGAAGTTAAATACCGGCCAGATCCGAAAGTCCAAAAAATCAATCACAAAACCAAATATTAATCTATCAATCAAATTCCCTGCTGCCCCTCCTAAAATCAAACAAAAAGGAATTCTTGAATGATTATTTCTTTCTTTTTTAAAAAATAAGAAATAAGAAATTAAAATTATCGCCGCAAAGGAAATAAGAACAAAAAAGAAGGATTGATTTCTAAACAGACCAAAAGCAGTTCCTTTATTCTGGACAAGGGTAAGATGGAAAAAATTCTTGATTATGGGGAAAGATTGTTGAGGAAGTTCACTCAGGACGGAGCGGATGAAAAATTTGCTTATCTGGTCTACAAAAATTAGTAGAACAATTAGACAAAGGACTATTGATTTTTCTCTTCTTTCTGTTGACATTGAATGCAAAGCTGAGTATAAGGAATTGTTTTTAGACGCTCCTCATTTATCTTTTTCCCGCAGTTTTCACATTTTCCATAATCACCCTTTTCTGTCTTTTTTATCGCCCTATCTATCTGATAAAGAATTTTCTCCTCATTGGAAGCGAGGTTTAGATTAAACTCCCTGTTGTAACTATCGCTTGCTACATCAGCTAAATGATAAGCATATCCGGAAGACCCACCGGCAAGCTCTTTTTGTTCCCTGCTTGAATCGCTTTTCAAACTCTCTATTTCCCCTGAAATCTTTTCTTTTTCTTTCAAAAGAAGCTTTTTGAATCTTTCTCTTTTTCTTTTGTCCATATCTCCACCTGTGGGCTACCAGTTAAAATAATCTTTTTTTGCTCAATAAAATAAACTGCTTTCTCACTATAACTCTTGTTCCCTTCCCTTTCTATCTGAACATCACCACTGGCAACAATCTTGGTAATCTTTTTATCTTCTTCATTAAAAAAAATTTCTATTTTATCAGCGAAAATCCTACCTTCTTCACTGCAAACAACAACATTCTCTTTGAAAGTTGCTTTCTTTTTTAGATTATCTATTTCTAAAGGGCCGTCACAGGTAATCGTGGTTATAGTTTTTTCCTGCGTAAAAACGCCTTTAACATCCCCTTCTAAACGCACATCCTTGCTTTCTCTATCAAAGAACCCCTGCTTTGAGGTCATCACCAGGATATTCTCATTGCGCGAAGTTTCGGCTCGGACATTGTCCAATTTAATTTTATTATCAGAAAGAAAAATGGCTTTATCGCCTGTTATCTCCCACTCTTTTTTTCCCTCAGTAGTTCGACTGACAAGAGAAAACTTGCGCATCCCTGCCTCGTCGGCGGGCTCGCCTCGCTTTGCCAACCTCGCCGACGAGTCCATGCGGGCGGGCGAAGCGGGCATCCCCGCATCAGATACTTCTTTCTGCTCTGTCATCTCTTTCTCTGAACCACAGGCAGTTAGAAAAGACAGAAGACAGTAGACAGAGGACAGTAGACAGAGGACAAAAAAAAGACCAGATTTTCTACTCTCTGTTGACTGTTGACTGTTGACTGTTGACTGTTTTTTCACCATCTGCTCTCCAAACAAATACGAGCCATTAGATAGGCAATAGTTGATTCTGCTCCTTGATTCAGATTCACTCCATCCTCGGTTAAACCATCAAAGCACCCACCGGTTATCCTATCATAAAGCCATTCCTTTTTTGAATTCTCCCCCAAAAACCAAGCGAATGACAACAATGCCTTTTTATAATAACTCTCCTCCTGGGTTATCTGGTATGCCCTAAAATAGACCTCGACCATACTATCCGCATCTACAGGTTGCTGGTCATAGAGAGGCCGCTCTCCCTTGGCAAGATAATTCTTCTTGCGGCACCAGCCTTTATTTCCGATAAGAACTAACTGGTCATTCACAATCAATAAATCGGTCAGAAAAGAAAGCGAGTCCTCGGCTACTTTCAGATAAGTTTTATTGTTGGTTATCTTATAGGCCAAAAATAGTGCCTCGGGCAAACGACCATTAGAATAAGTGATTTCATCCTCAAACCATTTCCAGCTCCTCCCTGTCGTAGACCTACCGGTCATAGACCTACCGGCTAAATTAGGAGAAAGCAAAGAATGCTCATAAAAGCTTTTGACCAAGAAGTCGGCTAATTTTTCTATCTTATCCTGAATACCCTTTGCTTCCGGGTAGGTCTTTTGGTAATAGTAAAGCCCGATAATAGCAAATGCCTTTGCCCGCAGGAATTTGATAGTGTCTATATTTTTAAGCGCATTATCAAAGATATGCTTGGCCGTAGCCCTTAGATTGTCGTGGAGCTTAGAAGAAACAGCAATCCCTGATGCCCAGAGTGCCCTCCCATAAGCATCTTGTTCCACTTCTCCGCTCTCTAAAAAATTTTTGTTGTAATCCATCAGGGTATAAAAATTGCCATTTGTTTTTTGGCTAAAGTAGAGAAAACTTAGATAAGTGCTAACTAATCTCAAACTCTTTTCATCATGATAATGGCTATAATAACGCGCCGCAAAAATCAGAGCCCGCGCATTATCATCAAGGGCATAACCCGTAGCTCTATTTTGCACAGAGTACAAGGCGTGTTGAACCACCCCAATATTATCGGTGAGCATCTCCAGATAAGTGGTCTTCAGAGGTGGTTTCTTTTTTTTGAAGGAAATAAATTGCTTTCCCTTTTTTCCTTCCAGTGCAAGACGATAAAAAAGGTTTAAATAGCCCTTTGCTACCCGTGGCCAGATCAGCTTCTGTCCATATTTATACGCCTCTCTCTCCAAATTTTTTTTAACCTTGGGATTATCCAAAAGGGACTCGATATTCTCTGCTAAAGATTTAGAGTCCTTAAACTTTGCTAATAAACCTCGCTCGCCATAAGAAAGAACCTCTTTAGCATAAAGATAAGGCGTAGAAATTATCGCCTTGCCGCAGGCTAAGGCATAGGTCAATGTTCCGCTGGCAATTTGGTCCTCTCCAAGATAAGGAGTTAGATAAATATCAGTGGCTATCAGATAACGCAATAATTCTTCCAGAGAAAGATACCTATTCTCAAATCGGACATAATCCCCTAAATTTAGCATTTTTATCTCTCTCTCTAAAAATTGGCGGTATTTCTCTCCCTCTTTTCTTCGCACCTGGGGATGCGTTTCTCCGATTATACAATAAATAAGCTCAGGGTATTTAGAGATAATCTGGGGGAGAGCAGAAATTACGAACTCAATCCCTTTATTTTCGTTGATTAAGCCGACCGTAGAAAGGACTATTTTATTTCTTAGTCCTAAATCACTTTTAGCAGAAGAGGAAGGATAGAGATGAACAAAGGGCGCACCGTGAGGAATAATACTTATTCTGTTATCGCTGACTTTATATACTTCTTTTAATATCCGTTTGGCCGCCTCGGTCATTACCACTATCAAACTTCTGTCAGCAATAGCTGAAATAACTTTCCTTTCATTTGCGGTAGGCGATGGCATAAGGGTATGCAAGGTAGTTACCAGCGGCTTTTCAATTAGACCTAAGAAGTCAATGATAAATTCTCCATCCTCTCCTC
>DAOWKH010000073.1 GCA_030639955.1 Candidatus Omnitrophota bacterium
AAAAGTGGTGGGGGGTTCAATTCCGACATACAACTTATGTTCGCTAACACTCCATAAGTTGTGTCGTCATTGAAGGAGAAAAAGATGTTTAATCTAAAAGACCTCGGAGATATGACCAAATTGGCCGGTCAGGCGAAAGATATACAGCGACAGCAGGACCGGAAACACCAAGAGCAGATTAATCTGCTAAATCGGATAGCCAATACATTAGACCAGATACTGTCTGAACTCAAGAAAAAGTAAAAGTTGTGTGCACCCACTTGCACCTACGCGGTGCAAGTGGGGTGTTATTATGCTCAACGAGATTATTGAAAACAAAAAGAGGGAAGTAGAAGAGGCAAAGCGGGATTTTCCGCTTAAGGAAATGCTTAAGAAGATAGATTCTCCTGATTTTAGAGAATTTTATCAAGAAAGGGATTTTAAAAAGGCGATAGAGAAATCGGGATTGAGTTTGATTGCTGAGGTTAAACAGAAATCACCCTCTTACCAAAGGCCTACTGGTGGAAAATTCCGCAAAGATTTTGATTATTTAAATACTGCCCGAATTTATCAGAAAGCAGGAGCCGAGGCGATTTCTGTGCTTACGGACAAGAGATTTTTTGGTGGCGAGTTAAGCCACCTAACAGAAATTAAAGAGAATATTTCTTTACCTGTTTTAAGAAAGGATTTTATCATTGATGAGTATCAAATCTGCCAGAGTTTTTTAGCAAAAGCCGATGCAGTTTTATTGATTGTTTGTTTATTGAGCGAGAAAGAACTCAAAGAATTTCTCCGGCTTTGTCGGGAATTGGGGCTTGACGCTTTAGTAGAAGTGCATAATCAAGAGGATTTGCAAAAGGCATTAGCCACCCCAGCCAAGCTCATCGGAATTAATAACCGCAATTTAGACAGCTTAGAGATTGATATAAAGACCACTGAAAATCTTATTAAACTAATTCCTGATGATAAATTGATAGTAAGTGAAAGCGGAATCAGAACAAAAGAGGATGTTAAATATCTACAAGATTTAGGCATAGATGCAGTCTTAATCGGCGAGGTCTTTTTAAAGAGTGAGGATATTGAGAAGAAAATAAGGGAAATAAGGGAAATTCTGTCAATTAGATGCTAAAGATAAAAACAACTACTATTAAAATTATCCAGGGGGATATTACTGAACAAAATGTAGAGGCAGTTGTCAATGCCGCCAATAATGAACTGCGTATGGGCGGCGGAGTTGCCGGGGCAATAAAGAGAAAAGGCGGGCCAACAATTCAAGAAGAAGCAAATAAAATTTCTCCGATTGCTATTGGCGGGGCGGCGGTCACCGGCGCCGGCAATCTAAAGGCAAAATATGTTATTCACGCCGCCACAATGGCCTTAGATTTTAAAACCAATGAGAGGATAATTCGTCAATCTACAGCCAATACATTAAACAGGGCAGAGGAACACAAAATTAAATCTATTGCTTTTCCGGCTCTGGGTTGCGGTGTGGGCAGGTTCCCGATAGAGATAGCGGCTAAGGTTATGTCGCAGGCAGTTTTTTCCCATTTGCATAAATCTAAATCCTGCCTGCAAGAGGTTATTTTTGTTTTACACACTAAAAAAGATTGGGAGATTTTTGATAAAATAGCCGACAGTTATTTAACTTATATTCAAAAGAAAATTGAAGATGGTCCATTTATAACTGTAGATGCAATTATTGTAATTGGCGATAAAATTGTTTTGATTAAGAGAAAAAATCCGCCTTTTGGCTGGGCTCTGCCCGGCGGCTTTGTAGATTACGGAGAAAACTTAGAAAAGGCAGCTAAACGTGAAGCAAAGGAAGAGACGAATTTAGAGTTAGAGGACTTAAGGCAATTTCATACCTACTCTGACCCCCGGCGTGACCCCCGTTTTCACACCGTTTCCACTGTATTTATTGCCAGAGGAAAGGGAATTTTGCAATCAGGAAGCGATGCCGACGAAGCAAAACTCTTTTCTTTAAACGAATTGCCCGACGAAATTGCTTTTGATCATCGGGAAATTTTAAAAGATTATATAAAATTTAAGCAATCTCTGTAAATTTTTATTTTTAATATTTGATATTTAATTTTTGATATTGCTATGGTGCGTCCTAAGCATACCCTCCTTATTGCTACTTCGGCTTTAATCTTAATCGGGGTTATGATGGTCTATAGCAGTAGTGCCATCTATGCCTGGAGGTATTTTGGCAGTAGCTATTTCTTTCTTAGAAAGGCGTTTATCTTTGTGCTCATCGGTTTTGCAGGGATGACCGCCGCAGTAAATATTGACTATCATTTTTTGCAAAAACAGAGTAAAAAAATTTTGCTCCTCTCTATTTTTCTTTTAGTCCTGACTTTCATTTCTCCTTTCTGTCGAGCGGCCGGTGGAGCAAAGAGATGGTTGATATTGCTTCCCTGGGGATATTTTAAGAACTTCTCTTTTCAGCCCTCAGAATTGGCAAAATTTTCTTTGATTTTATATCTGAGCAGTTTTTTTAGCCGCCGTCAGATAGAGATTAAAGATTTCTGGCGAGGATTTTCCCCTCCTCTGTTGATTACTCTTTTAGTAGCATCTTTGGTTTTTATCCAGCCCGACCTGGGCACAACCTTTCTTTTATTCTGCCTCTTTTTTATCATCGCCTTTTCTGCCGGGGCTAAATTAAAACATCTTTTATCCCTGTTTTTTTCCTCTCTTATTTTAGCCCCTTTTTTAATCCTTATTCGTCCCTATTGGATAAAGAGAATTACTTCTTTTCTCCATCCCTTCAGAGACCCGGAAGGAGCGGGCTGGCAGATTATTCAGTCGTTTATTGCCTTTAAAAACGGAGGATTATGGGGTATAGGTCTGGGCGCAAGCAGGCAGAAGTTGTTTTATCTGCCCGGTTGCCATACGGATTTTATATTCTCGATTATCGGCGAGGAATTAGGGTTATTAGGGAGCACAGCGGTTATCTTTTTGTTCGTCTTGTTAATCGCCAGTGGGATAAGAATTGCCTTAGGGGCGAAGGATTTGGCCGGACACCTGTTGGCTTTGGGAATTACGATGCTGATTGGCTTGCAGGTAGTAATTAATATTGCTGTAGTTACGGCTTTGATTCCTACCAAGGGTCTACCCTTGCCGTTTATCAGTTATGGCGGTTCAGCGTTGATATTTAATATGCTCGGGATAGGTATTTTGGTGAATATTGCCAATAACTCCACCAATTTTAATGAATAAAAAAATCGTTATTGCCGCCGGGGGTAGCGGCGGGCATCTTTTCCCGGCATTGGCTTTAGCCGATAGATTAGAAGAAAAGGGCAAACAGATTATTCTGCTGATTTCTTCCAAAAAGATAGATAAAAAAATAACCGGTTTGAGGAATTATCCGATAGAGATTGCTTGTCCATCCTTTCTAAAAACAAACAGGATTCTAAACAAATATAAACCGGCAGTAGTAGTGGGATTTGGAGGGTATAATACTATTCCCATCCTTTTGCTCTCTGCGTTTAAGAGAATCCCTACCCTTATTCACGAACAGAATGTCCTACCCGGAAAGGCAAACAGAGTTCTGGCTAAATTTGTGGATAAGATTGCGCTTAGTTTTTCTTCCACTAAGAAATTTTTTCCTCCCAGGAAGGTTGTCTTTACTGGCAATCCTCTACGCCGAGAAATTTTTGCCAAATTTACCCTGTTAAATAGCCCCGATAAATATCGGGGTTTAACGGGGCTTAGCATTTTAATAATGGGCGGAAGCCAGGGTGCACATAAAATAAACATAATAGCTCTAAAAACCTTAAAGGAGCTCTCTCGCTCAGAGCGAGAGAGCATAAACATAATCCATCTCTGCGGCGAGACGGATTATCCTCTCTTGAAAAAAGAGTATTCGCAATTAGATATTAATTATTCACTTTTTCCTTTTTTGGAGAAGATAGGAACTGCATACGCAGTTGCGGATTTGGTCATTTCGCGGGCTGGGGCAACCAGCATTGCCGAAATAATCGCCTTTAAAAAAGCCGCCCTTTTAATCCCTTATCCCTATGCCCATTCACATCAGAAGGCAAATGCCGATTTGCTCTTTTCAAATGCCGCTTGTCTGATGGTTGAAGAAAAGGATTTTAGTCCTCAATATTTAAAACAGACCATTTTGGCTCTAAAAAATAATAGAGAGAAAATTCTAACGATGGAGAGAAATCTTGAGCAATTCGCCGTAGCCAATGCCGATGAGTTATTAGCAGAGGAAGTAATGAAGTTAGCTCGATGATTAAACAACAGAGATTTCATTTTGTGGGGATTGGCGGAGCAGGGATGAGCGCCCTCGCCCTCCTTCTTTTGCGGGCTGGCAAAGAAGTAAGCGGTTCGGATTTAGAAATGAACTCCTACGCCAAAAGAGTAGAAAAGGAGGGAGCAAAGGTATTTTTGCGACACCATTCTTCTAACCTAAGAGATGCTGAGGTACTCGTGTTTTCTTCGGCAATCTCTCTAACTAATCCCGAAATTAGATTGGCAAAAGAGAACAATATTCTTGTTATCCATCGCGGGCAGTTATTAGCTGATTTAATAGAAAACAAGACAAGCATTGCCGTAAGCGGAATGCACGGCAAGACCAGCGTGGCAAATATGCTTGCCGCTGTCTTAATTGATGCCCATTTTCAACCCAGCGTTGCTTTGGGCGGAGAATCCTTTGACCTAAATGGAAATGCCCGTTTGGGCGAAAGCCGGTATTTTGTAGTTGAAGCCGATGAAAGCGACGGCTCGTTTTTGCACCTCGCCCCTACCTATGCGATAATTACCAATATTGAACCCGAGCATCTAAATTTTTATAAAAGCGAACAGGAGATAATCTTTGCCTTTGAGCAATTTTCCAAAAGAGTAAAACAAACCATTTTTTATAACGGCGAAGACAGAAATATAAAGAGGGCTTTGCAGAAGCTGGACTCCTCTAAAAAGGTTAGTTTCGGGTTCTCGCCGGAGGATGATATTTTCGCCGAGAATATAAAAGAAAATGACTTGACAACCTCTTTTGACTGTTTTTTAAAACGAGAAAAATTGGGCAGGATAGAAATTCCCCTTTTAGGAAAATACAATGTAGCCAATTGCCTGGCGGCAATCGCTGTTTGCCTGCACTTAGGCGTTGATTTTAAGGAGTTAAGGGAGAGTTTTAAGAATTACAAAGGGGTAGCCCGGCGAGGAGAGATAAAAAGAAGGGATAAAATTCTGCTAATTGAGGATTATGCCCATCATCCCACTGAGATTGCGGCGGTAATTTATAGCTATTTAGCTATTAAAAAAAATAACGGCGGCAGAATAATCAGCATATTTCAACCCCACCGTTATACCCGCACAAAATTCTTAAGCAAGAATTTTGGCAGATGCTTTGACAAATCAGACATAGTGATTTTAAGCGATATTTATCCCGCCAGCGAGGAGCCAATTCCCGGGGTAAGCAGCGAGCTCATCTCAGAAGCGATAAACGAGAAAGAGGGACCTCCGACGGTTTTGCTTCCCAAAAATGAAATTGCCGATTATGTCCAAGGAATTGTTCGTGAGGGAGATATAGTCCTAATTTTAGGAGCAGGGGATATTGGGGAGGTCAGCGGAGAGTTGGCGAGAATGAAGGTAAATTAGCGTCGGGTTGGTCGCACGAAAGCACGCCGTTGATTTGCCCAGCGAGCAAATCACGGCTCGGTGCTCGCCCTCGCTCTCTCGCTCACTGCGTTCGCTCAAACCGTGCCCGCTCGGGCTGCGCAACGGCTTCTTAGCGACACAACCCGACGCTTTAATAATTATGCTTGCTCGCCAAAAAAATTTTTTGTTAAAAGAAATAGAAGGGAGAGTCCTGTTTGATGAACCGCTGTCCAGGCATACTACTTTAGGGATCGGCGGGTCGGCAGAGGTTTGGACTGAACCGGCAGATACCCCCTCTTTAACTAAACTCGTCAGATTTTCTACTGATGAGAAAATTCCTCTTTTTATTATCGGCAGAGGGGGCAATCTTTTAGTCAAGGATGAAGGAGTAAAAGGGATAGTGATTCGGCTAAATTCTGCGGAGTTCACTTATGTCAAAAAAGAAGGGCAAAGCTTGCGTTGCGGAGGCGGAGCAGAGCTAACAGAGGTGCTAAAGGCAGCCAGGGATAACGGATTGAGCGGATTGGAGTTTACAGTAGGAATTCCGGCTACTGTGGGCGGGGCAGTAAAGACAAATTTGAGTGTATCTTATCCGTTCAAAAGAGAGATAGAGGAAGGGCTTGATTATGCGAAGATGCTGGATTTACAGGGAGAAGAAAGAAATTTTCCTCATATTATCATAGAAGCAAAATTTAATCTGCAAACAGCCGATAGAGGGGCAATTGCGAAAAAGATGGATGATTTTATTGCTTACCGCCAAAAGACGCAGGAGTTAACCCTCCCTTCGGCGGGTTGCATCTTTAAAAACCCCGCAGGAGAAAAAACAGCGGGTTGGCTGATTGAGCAATGCGGTTTAAAGGGGAAGAGAGCAGGCGGGGCAGAGATTTCTTCTCGGCATAGCAATTTTATTATCAATCATAATCAAAAAGCTAAAGCAAAGGATGTTTTAGCGCTTATTGAAATAATGCGCGAAGAGGTAAAAAAGAGATATAATATTCATTTAGAATTGGAGGTGGAGATTTGGGAATAAAAATTGGATTAGCCCTGGGCGGTGGAGGAGTGAGAGGATTGAGCCATTTAGGTGTTTTAAAGGTATTAGAGGAAGCCGGCGTGCGCATAGATTTGATTGCCGGCGTGAGTATGGGGGCAATTGTCGGAGGAGGGTATGCCCTAAATCCCGATAGCAAGACATTAAAGACACAGCTCCTGAAGGCGCTAAAAAAAATGGATATGTTAAAGATAGAAAGCGCCTCCTCGCCGGAGCTCTTTAAAGGCAGGCGCACTATCTACAGGAAGCTTAGTGCATTCATCCGCGAAATATATGCCTTGGGTAAACAGCGGATGCAAGGATTTATCATTGATTCTTCGCTGATAGAAGATGGAATCAGGGATTGGTTGGGAGGGAAAGTATTTGCCGACACCAAAATTCCTTTTTATGCTGTTTGCGCAGATTTGAACAGCGGGGAAGAGGTTGTTTTGCACAGCGGACGGCTGGATAAAGCAGTTCTTGCCAGCTCCTCAATTCCGGCAGTATTCCCTCCGCTAAAAATCAAAGGCCGGCTTTTAACCGATGGAGGGGCAATTGCATCTATTCCAACGAGAATACTAAAAGAATTGGGAGCGGATTTGATAATTGCAGTTAATTTACAACCAGAGCTTGGTCGGCGGGATTTTTCCAAAGGGATGAATACATTTTATCAGGTTTGCGATATCAGGGGAAAGGTCTTAAACGCCCGGCAGTTAGAATTCGCCGACATTGTCATTGAGCCGGCAATCAAAAATATAAGCTGGGCCCACTTTTCCAGAGCCGAAAGCTGTATAAAAGCCGGGGAAGAGGAGGCGAGAAAGAAAATCGCCGAAATCAAAGCCCTGATAAAAAGAAAGAAAAGAAGAAGGTTTTTCCGTTTTTTCAGAAAAAAAGTCCCGGAGAACTGTTCTCAGTAAACTTTGAATGCTCAAAACTATTTTATACTTTATCTTAATCGCTGTTTTTTTCTTAATTATGCTCAGATGTAGAGAAAAGCAGAGTATATATTTTCCCGAAAAGGCGATTGCCGCTACCCCTTCTTATTTAGGACTGCCTTTCGAGGATATCTATTTTAAAACAGCCGATGGGGTAGAATTAAACGGCTGGTTTATCCCGGCTAAACAAGCATCGGCTACCCTCCTTTTCGCTCACGGTAATGCCGGGAATATAAGCCACCGTTTGGAAAAAATAACCCTGTTCAACAAATTAGGGCTGGATATCTTTATTTTTGATTACCGCGGCTATGGTCGAAGCAAGGGCAAACCCGATGAAAAGGGCTTATACTTGGACGGAAAAGCAGCTTATGATTATCTCATCTCGCAGAGGAAGATTTCTGCAGAGAATATTCTACTTTATGGTGAGTCAATAGGAGGAACGGTAATAATTGACCTGGCGACAAAGGTGAAGATAAAAGCCCTGATAACCGAAGGGACATTTACTTGCGCCAAGGATATGATAAAGGTGATATATCCCTTTGTTCCCCCGGCTATATTTGTCAGTCGCTTTGATTCTGTTAGTAAAATAAAGAATATCACCGCCCCCAAACTTATCATCCACAGCGTTGATGACGAAATGATTCCGTTCTCATTAGCCGAAAAATTGTTCCAGGCCGTCGCTCCGCCCAAACAATTGCTGAAGATAAGGGGAGGGCACAACTCCGCCTTTTCTGACTCCGAGGAGATTTTCTTATCCGGAATAAGAGAATTTCTCAAGTCAATTGACACTGAATCGCGGTGATGGAAAAGAGAGAATGCAAATGGTATCCTGTCTGCCCGCTGAAAAGATTTTACGAGGCAGGCAAGCTAAATAGAAGATGGATTGAGAACTACTGTATGATAAGCAACCCAGATTGTGTGCGGCGGAAGATGGAAGAAAGAGGGGAATACCATCCTGATAATATGCTCCCTGATGGGAGCGTTGATGAGAGTTTGTCCACTTTGTAGGCTCTCCCGTGGCTTCGCCCCGAGGCGAGCGCCTTCGGCGAGAAAGGAGAAGAGATATGAAACAGAAAAGCAGAAAATTTGTTTATAAGACAAGCGTGTCCTGGATTGAAGAGAGAAAAGGGATATTGTGTTCATCCGGCAAGCCAACGATTGAAGTGTCTGCGCCTGCGGCGTTCAAAGGGCAGGAAGGTATGTGGACACCGGAAGAATTATTTGTTGCCTCAGTGAACACCTGTATCAAACTCACCTTTATCCACTATGCCCAAAGAGACAAATTGGAATTTCTGAGTTATGAGAGCGAAGCAGAAGGAACTTTAGAAAGCGTAGAAGGCAGATTTATGTTTTCCGAGCTCAAAGTCAGACCGAAGATTAAACTTAGTTCAAGCAACCAAATTGAGAAGGCAAAAGAACTTATACAGCTCTCGGAGAAAAATTGCCTGATTACTAACTCTATAAAATCTAAAGTTGAGGTTATACCCGAAATATCAGCCCAAAGCTGATTTTACAGAAGCTCCCCTTGACATTGAATAGGACATATGGTATAATTTATAGTGAGAGTTTAAGAGGACATATGTCCTATTGGGTAGGGGGCAAAAAGGATGAAAAAGTATTGCTTAAGCGACAAAGAAAAATTAGGCAAAATTCTGGAGGCGACCGGCATTTCCCGCTCGGAGCTTGCCCGACGCTTGGAAGTAAGCTACAAGACCGTCTATCGCTGGCTGGATAAAGGTATTGTGCCTCATCCATCTCAATCAAATGACATTGACCAATTATTTAAGGAATATGTGAATTTGAGGGACGTGGTCTTAGACCTGCACAAAAAGTTCAAAGACCCTCTTAAAATATTAAAGACAGACAGAAAGACAAAGGAGAAATTTTTCTTAGATATGACCTATCATTCCAATGCCATAGAGGGAAATCGGATGACCATAAAAGAGACCGAGAAAGCTTTTGAAGGAAAAAATGTAAGAGGTAAGGAATTGTTTGAGATTTTAGAAGCAGTAAATCATAAGAACGCCTTAGATTTTTTGTTGGACAATGTCCGCCCCAATTTCAGGATTGACCAGAACTACATCTTAAAATTGCATTCAATAGTAATGTATAATTTTAATAACAAACTGCCCGGCAAGTACCGAACCGGCTATGTCAATTTAACCAATACCGAGAAGGCGCTTCCTTCAACTCAGGATGTGCCTTTACGGATGGGCAAGCTGATTAAGGGCATCAATAACTATGGAAAAGACCCTATAAAGAAAATTGCCCACGACCATTATGAATTTGAAGCCATCCATCCCTTTTTTGATGGAAATGGCAGGGTAGGCAGGTTGATTATGGCAACCCAGCTTTTAAGTAAGGGTTTTGCCCCGGCAATTATTCGGATTGATGATAGATATAAATATTATATGGCATTGAGCAAAGCCGACTTCGGCGACTATAAAAATATTGTCCAAATGGTCTGCGACAGCATCATAAAGGGCTATGAGTTTTTAATGCAATAACCCAGCAGCTACCTCTTGCAGCTCTTATGTGAAATCTAAACGATTCAAGTGTATTGAGGACAAAGAAGATGAAATTATGAAAAAGTTTTTAGTTGTTGCGTTGCTGGCAGGTCTTTTCATTGGGGGTGGATTAAAAGCGGCCGTTGCCGCAAAGGAGAAAATTGTGATTTTAGAAACAAATCAGGGATTAATCAAAATTAAATTGATGACGGAAACGGCTCCAAAAGCATGCGAAAATTTTCTCGGGTTGGTTAAGAAAGGATATTATGATGGAGTAATATTCCATAGAGTAATAAAAAATTTTATGATTCAGGGAGGAGACCCAACCGGAACAGGTAGAGGCGGAACATCAATTTGGGGAAAGCCTTTTGCCGATGAAGTTGATTCAAATGTTGTATTTAATAAAGCAGGGTTTTTAGCTATGGCAAACTCTGGACCCAGCACAAATGGAAGCCAGTTCTTTATTACTACTGCCAAAACCCCTTGGCTTAATATGCGCCACACAATCTTTGGCGAGGTTATTTCGGGGTATGATGTAGTGCAAAAAATAGAAAATGTTGCGGTTGACACAGCAAGCAAACCGCTTGATGAGCAAAAAATTATCAAGGCATATTTGGAAAAAAAATAAAACAGCAAGGGAAAAACAATGTGGAGATATGTATTTTAAAGTAATTAATCAAAGCAATAATACTCTTTTATTTTCTAAAGCCCAAAAAAAGATAAGATTTTTCTCAAAATTTTGCGGGCTTATGTTTAGGAAGGAAATAGACAAAGAAAATGCGCTAATATTTTACAACGCTAAAGCAGTACATACTTTTTTTATGCGTTTTCCCATTGATGTGATATTTCTTGATAAAAATATGTGCGTGTTAAGGATTTGTCAGGGGTTAAAATCGTCAAGAATGGTTTTTTGCAGAGGCGCATTTTATGCCATAGAATGCGCAAACGGACTCACTGCAGTAAAAGAAGTGCAATGCGGCGATGTGTTTGCAATACCTGCGGGTAATTAAAAATGTCCAATGTTATTTCGGTGAAAGTAATTCCTAATGCCAAAAGAAATGAAATCAAAAAGGAAAATGAAGGATTAAAAGTTTATCTCACTGCGCCAGCAATTGAAGGAAAAGCAAATAAGCGGCTTTTAGAAATTTTAGCCAAACATTTCAATTGCAGGAAATCTGAGTTGAAAATCATAAAAGGAGAAAAGACAAGGAATAAACTTATTAAGAAATTAATCTAACGAAAAATAGATAGAATAAAAGCAGCGGAGAAGAGCATATAATTATAAATGTACATTCTGAGCAGCATTGGAATTGGTTGGATTTTAAAACTGAAGATAAAACAGAACTTGCACCTTTGAGGGGAAGTTGTAGCTCAAAACCGTGAAATTCGCTATTTTTTTGGCAATTCTTCACGATTATGTTGACAAAAGAGTAAAAAGGTATATACTTTAACTATGGCAAAAATATTACATGTTTTCAATTCAATCAATCGCTTAAGAGAGCGATATTATATTGCGTCTGTCGGTAAGCAGTCGCTTCTGAAATTATTGAGTGAAGCGGAGGTTGCCGAGCAAGTGTATAACTCCAACGCCATTGAGAACAGCACTCTCACTCTTGAAGAAACAGAGAAAATCCTTTTGCAAATAAATTTAGACAGATACATCACTGAAAGAGAAATTTTTGAAGCAAAAAACCT
>DAOWKH010000122.1 GCA_030639955.1 Candidatus Omnitrophota bacterium
AGTGCAGCTGACGCTCAGCATTTAGCCGCTGAATTTGTAAATAGGTTTAAAAAGGAAAGAGCTCCCCTACCGGCACTTGCTCTTACCACCGATACCTCCATCATTACCAGCATCGCTAATGATTATTCTTATTCTGAAATTTTTTCCAAACAGATATTAGCCCTGGGCAAAAAAGAGGATATCTTAATTGCTATCTCCACCAGCGGAAAGGCAGAAAATGTGATTACTGCCGTTGAGGCGGCTAAGCAGATAGGAATTAAGACGATTGCTTTGACTGGTAAAGAGGGAGGAGGGTTAAAAGAAGTTGCCGACATCTGCTTGATTGTTCCTTCTTGCGACACCGCCCGCATCCAGGAAGCCCATATCGCTATCGGGCATATTATCTGTGAGATTGTAGAGGAGGAGATGGCTTAGAGATGCCAAATAAAAAGATTAAAAAAATAGAAGAGTTGAAAGAGATAGTTGAAGGACTGAAAAGGGAAAGGAAAAAGATAGTTTTTACCAATGGCTGTTTTGATATTCTGCATATTGGGCACATCAATTATTTGAGAGAGGCAAAGAATAAAGGCGATGTCTTAGTTATTGGTTTAAATAGCGATGCTTCAGCAAGAAAAATAAAAGGGCAAGGGCGGCCAATAATTCCTGAGGGCGAAAGGGCAGAGATTTTGGCAGCGCTGGAGTTTGTTGACTTTGTTACTATATTCGAGGAAGAGACTCCTTTGAATCTGATAAAAGAGATAAAACCAGATATTTTAGTAAAAGGTGGAGATTGGAAAAAGGAAGAGGTAGTGGGGAATGATTTCGTGGAATCTTGCGCAGGAGAAACGATTATTGTCCCTCTTGTTAAAAATAGGTCTACAAGTTTGATTATTGAAAAAATAAGGCATCACAAAAGTGATGCCCAAAAATAAGGTATCTTTAAATACTTATATGGATAAGGAAAAGAATGTCTATCGGCTTATTGATGCTAATTTTAATCGTGCATCAGAGGGATTAAGGGTATGCGAAGACATAAGTCGTTTTATTCTCGATAATAAAGAATTAAGTAAAGATTTCAAAAACCTGCGACATTCTCTATTTTTGCTTAAAAAGACCTTTCCCTGCCAGCAACTTCTACAGGCAAGAGATGTTGATGCAGATGTGGGGAGAGAGATTAAAGAAGGTTTGAAACAGAATTGGCAGGAGGTATTAATTGCTAATTTTGGGCGCACAAAAGAGGCCTTGCGCTGTTTAGAAGAATTTTCCCAATTCTTAAATCCCTTGGAATTTAAACAAATTCAAGAAATCAGATTTAAGATATATAAAATTGAAAAAGAAGTCCTGCAAAGAATTTAAGCTGTATGTGCTTATACCTTATCTATCTTTTCGCAAGGAAGAAGAAATTTTGCGCCTCACCCAGGATATAATAGAAGGGGAGGCGGATGTTATCCAATTAAGAGTAGCGAATAAAAGCGACAAAGAATTCCTAAGCATAGCTACTAAAATAAGAAAACTTGCTCGCGACTCTAAAATCCCTCTTATTATCAATAACCGTCCAGATATTGCTTTGGCTATAGGTGCCGAGGGCGTACATTTAGGTCAAGACGACCTGCCGATTGAATCTGTCAAAAAAATCGCTCCCCAAAAACTCATTGGAAAATCTACCCATAATCTCAAAGAGGCGCTGAAGGCAACAAAAGAGGGTGCGGACTATATTAGTATCGGGCCTATATTCCATTCGCCTACAAAACCAAATCTCTCTCCTATCGGTTTAAATCTAATCTCTCAGATTAAAGAAAAGATCAAAATTCCTCCCGGAGGCCTACCGGTTATAGCCATTGGGGGGATAAACTTAAGCAATATCGAACAAGTTATCAAGAGCGGGGCAGAAAGAGTTGCCATTTGCTCGGCAATAAGCGAAGCAAAGGATCCAAAAGCAATTACAAAAGAATTTAAGAGATTACTGCGGGATTAACTCAGTCGGTAGAGTGCCAGCTTCCCAAGCTGGATGCACGGGTTCAATTCCCGTATCCCGCTCCAATTTTTGCTTTGCAAAAATTGATCCTGAGCGAAGCGAAGGACCTGAAAAAACAATGAATATATTCCTCAACAATAAATTCTCTCTGCTCTCTGCTCTCTGCTCGCCTGTCCTCCGAAGCCTTGGCGTAGGAGGGCTACTTTTTCTTCTCACTGCCTGCGCCACTATAACCTATCCTTCTTTGCCGCCCAGGCCAAAAACCTCAGGGGTTTATCATCGGGTCAAAAAAGGAGAGACCTTGTGGAGAATTTCCCATGCCTATAAAGTTTCTATCCCAAATATTGCAGAGATAAATAAACTCTCTGATACAGATAAGATAGATAAAGGGCAATTGTTATTTATTCCTTATGCCAGGAATGTGGTGAATATTGACATTAGCAAAGAAAAAGAGCAAGGTTTTATCTGGCCATTAAAAAGAAAGGTAATTGTATTCTACGGAGCAAAAAAGAATAATATAAAACAAAAAGGGATAAATATTCGGGGGAGGCAGGGAGAAAAGGTAATAGCAGCAAGGAGCGGAAGGGTTTCTTTCTGCAGCGATTATGTAAAGGGATACGGGAAATTAATCATTATCGACCATTCTGATAAATTTCAGACCATTTATGCTCATAATTCTCGAAATTTAGTTAAACAAGGTGATGAAGTAAAACAGGGAACAGTTATTGCTAAAGTGGGTTCTACGGGAAGGGTTTCTACCCCCCAGCTTCATTTTGAAATTAGGAAGGACTCTTGCCCCACGAATCCTTTTTATTATCTTCCTTGAAGAGATTGCTGAATTTTTCAGCAATCTCTGATTACAGCGATTAAAAGTTGATTACACAGATTAAAAGAATGTTTACTAATAAAAAAACTTTTTTTGCCCACGAAGAGATATTAAATTTATTAAACAAGAGGGTCTCTAATTTTAAAAATAGATATCGCCAAAATATTGCTATAATTGGAAAAGAGGGAACAGGCAAAACATCCCTCCTGCTTCAGTTTTTAAATAATTTTTCTTCCCCGCTTCGCGAGGCGAGTGAAAAGGCAGTTATCCCTATATACCTGGAATTTAAAAAGGAAAACTCATTTGACTATTTCGCTACTCAATTTATAAAAAAACTCCTCTTTTGCTTTTTAAAAACCAAACAGCAGACCCAATCGGAGACCTACCGGCAAGAAGGCAACTTTGAATTTGATTCTTTGATTCAACAATCTAAAAGATATATTCCTCGGACAATAACGAATATTCTTCAAATAAGAGATTATCTAAAAGACAAAAAAAATGACCTTGCTTATTCTTCAATCTTAAAATTACCTTACCTATTAACTCAAGAAAGCGGGATAAAACTGATAATATTTTTTGATGAATTTCATTGCTTAGGCTATTTTAAAATTGTTTCTCCTTTTTCAATCTTAGCAAAAGAAGTGGTAATTCAAAAGGATGTCTTATATGTCCTTATAAGTTCAGCTGTTAATTTAGCCCAAAAAATTCTATCTCAAAGGTTATCTCTTCTCTTGGGAAGCTTTGAGGTCGTTAAAATAGAACCATTTGATTTCAAGACCGCTGAGGAATTCTTAAAACAAAAAAATGAATGGATAAGCATTTCCCCTCTATGCAGAAATTTTTTGATTGCTTTTACTGATGGCTATCCATCTTATTTAGCGGCAATTAGCGGGAAAATAAAGATAGCGGCTCAAGAAAAAAGAGTAAGCCATATTTCCTTTCCTTTACTGCAAAGATGTCTATATGAAGAGCTCTTTTCTGAAGACGGCCAAATAAATCAGCTTTTATCAAAAAGGATAAACAATATAAAAGATCACTATTTTGATAATTTTATCTATATTTTGTTTTCTTTAGCTGAGGGCAATAAAAAAATTGCTGAAATATCAAAAAAGACAGGCAGGAAAAGGAAAGATATTTCTAAATTCTTATTTCATCTTGTAAAGAAAGATATTATCTACAAAAATGGTCTATTCTATGGTTTTGAGGATTCTTTATTAAAATTTTGGTTGAACAACAGTTATCGACCCAGAAGAGAGGACTTAAGTTTTAATCTCGGGTATGCAAAAAAAGAATTTTTAAACAGGA
>DAOWKH010000105.1 GCA_030639955.1 Candidatus Omnitrophota bacterium
GAGGTAATCAGCTTTAACTCCTTTTCTCTCTGACCACCGATTTCAGCCCGCCGCCCCTGTCCCTCAGAGCGATATTTTTCGGCCGCGCGCTTTCGCTCGGCAATCATTCGCTCATAGACCTTATTCCGCACATCCTGGACATAATTTATCCGTTTTATGCGCACATCTACTAATTCAATGCCGTATTGAGGAGCAAGTTTCCTTGCCTTTTTTAAAATCAGCTTCTCTAATGCCTGACGACCTGTCTTTATGTGCTCGACGGCTTCTTCGGTAACTATCAAATCGTCGCCTTCTTCTACAGTTTCTAAAATGCGATTGGAATTCCGCACGGTTTCAACAAGAAGGTGGCTAGTAATTGCATCGCGGGTTGCTGAATTGATAATATCATCAAGCCGCGCATGCGCACCCATTTCGTTGCTTACAGATTGCAAAAACTCCAGGGCATCAGAAATCTTCCAGCGGGCAGTAGTGTCAACCCAAATGTATTTCTTATCCTTGGTGGGAATTTGATTGGGGTCGCCATCCCATTGAAGCAGCCGCTTCTCAAAATAATGCGCCTGCTGGATAATCGGCTTTCTAAAATGCAAGCCGGGAGTAGTGATTGGTCTGCCCACAGGTCTGCCAAATTGAGTAATCACCACCTGCTGGGTTTCATCCACAATAAATACCAGACCAGTTATAAATGCAAGTATTACTAAGGCAGCTATGGCTATAAAGAGCTTTAAAATTGGTTTTTTCATCATTTACCCCCTTCCTGACCGATGTTCAATAGCGGTAATATCGAAGATTGCTCTGGGTCGATTATATATTTCTGTTTTGCTTTAGGCAGAACCTCCATCATCGTCTCAAGATACAATCTTTTCTTGGTTATACTCGGGGCTTTCTTATACTCGGCAAGCACCATAGCAAACCTCTTTGCCTCACCTTTAGCCCGGTTTATCTTATCCAGGGCATATCCCTCAGCCTGGCGGATGGTCTTTTCTGCCTCGCCCTTTGCCCGCGGGATTGCCTTGTTATATGCCTCCCAGGCCTGATTGATTACTTTTTCTCTCTCCTGCTTTGCTTCATTGACCTCATTGAAAGCCGGCTTTACTTCATCAGGTGGATTGACATCCAATAATTTGACCGTAACAATATGTATACCTGTTCCATAGTTGTCCAATATCTTCTGCAGCTCAATCTGGGCAAGGTCATCGATTTCCTCTCTTTTTGTGGTAAGCACTTCATCTAATCTATAATCACCGACAAATCTGCGCATCACTACCTTGGAGATATCGCGCACATTCTCCAGAGGATCTCTGGTGTTAAAAAGCAACCTGACCGGGTCCTTTACCTTGAACTGAACAATCCAACGCACATCCAGAATGTTAAGGTCGCCGGTAAGCATTAGAGATTCGTCAAGATAAGAGCGGCGAGAATATTTACTCCTTACACCCGGGCGAATAGTCCTGAGTCCAAATTCTTCTTTAAATACCCGTTTCACTTTTACCGGAATTGCCTTGTCAATGCCAAAGGGCAATTTAATGTGTAACCCCGGGCCAGTTGTGGCACTATACTTACCAAAGCGTTTGATTACCCCCACCTCATCTGCGCCAATAGTATAAATCATCGTAAAGCCAATTATGATAATCAAACCTACAATTGCCAGTGGCCCAAATTTTTTAAAATCGGCAATCTTTTTCTTTCCTACCTCAATTATATCTTCGGGTGTAAAATCCATAATATGCCTCCTTTCCTTACTCGCCATAGGCGAGAGCCTGCGAAATGAGCGAAGCGAATGAAGCAGGATAGAAATTTACTTCGTAAATTTCGCTGTCTTTTCATTCATTTTATTTATACTACTCCTCTTTCTCTCACCTGTCAAGGTATTTTTTGGAGGTCTCTGAAAAACACCTCAGAGACCTCTGATTACAGCGATTAAAAAAGATTACACAGATAAAGTTTCAATGCTATGCAGAGTAGATAAGCAGGACGCCAAGGGCTAATGCTAAAAGGCCAACGAGGCGCAGAACGCCCACCGGTCTTTCTGCCCACCTTTCCTCACTCGCCAGAGGCGAGAGCCGAAGACCGCCAAAGGCGGGCTGAGGATAAAAACATAGTTAGTAAAGATTACTTTTCAGATGTTCAAGATAATCATAGATAGAGAGTTTTTCCCAAATTTGAGCCGAAGTTCCCCGACGATATGTCGGGGGGTTGAGGATAGTCTCTTTTACAGCCAGCCCTTATCCTGCCAGTATTGATATTCTTCCGGCCAATCCTCTTTCCTTCTTTCAATCAATTTCTTAAAATGCTCCTTTTTATCACCGATAACCCTCATCTGTTCAGGAAATACGCTTTTCTCCTTAATATCTAAGCTCATCTTTTTACCCAATTGATAAGCCTCATCTATTTTTTCTCTGGTTATTGGCGCTTTGCAAAATACTCCTCCTGAATACTGGGCGGCACAGGTATTTACATAGTATTTTATATAATCCAAAACATCTTTGTCCTCGCCACTGCCCGAAGATACCACCCCTGCGATATATTTGTCCGAAAGCCGTCGGCAATGAATAAAGTGGGTAGAGCGGTCAAAAATAGCCTTCATCGAAGCAGTAATTTGGTTTATGTAGTTTGGACTGGCAAGGATTATTCCGTCGGCCGCCAGCATTTTTTTAAGGATTTCAGGGACATTATCTTTTATTGAACAATCCAAAATCTTTTTGTGGCATTCCTCGCAATGCCGGCAGAAATTTAATTTAAAATCGCAAAGATGGATTGTTTCCCACTCTACAGCCTCATCTGAAAAACCCCTCAAAACCTCTTTAGCCAAAACAAAGGTGCTACTCTTTTCCTTGTTCGGGCTTGAAGAAATAACTAATAATCTCATTTTCGCCCTCCCAATACAAAGCCCACTCCGGCTAAAATAGCCGTTTCGCCTCTTGATTTAAAAAGGTGTAAGAATGTCTACCTTTTCCTTTTATCCAGATAGGATAGTTTTTGCATATAGAAATCGAACTTATCCCTTATCTATTTTTAATTATCGTTTTCTTCTACAAATTTCCTTATTGCTTCAATATTGTTAAGTATCAACTTGGCTTTGCTGACGCCAAAAGAAAAAGGATATTTATCATCCTCGCTTCTTTTTATGACAATCAACGGTTTACCTTTGTATTCGCTTCTCTCGATCATCTTCCCTCCTTCTACTTTTTATAGTAGATTTAAACTTCTTGTTGTTAATATCTACGCCTTCCCAAATTCTTCGGGAACCTGCCCTATTTGTAATTCTTTGTTTAAGTATATTAATTCATCAATATCTAATTCCTCAATCTGCTCATATAAATTTTTCTTTTACTCAATCATAAAAATCAACTTCCAAAAACTCTAAAAAATTTTGAAATTCTTTTTCACTAAATTTTATATTTTCCTCTTCACAATCTTCTTGAAAAATATCGCGAATTTCATTAATGTTTATAACCGTTACTCCTAAAACATCTGCGGTATATTTTCTTTTGGATGCACTTTGAAATATTTAGCGATTAAACCGTTCTAAATAAAAACTTTTGATTTTCTGATAAACTATTTTGTAAAAAGATTTTAATTTTTTCGTTTCTGCATTCGCATAATTTGGCAATATTGTTTGAGCAACATTTAATAGTTGAAATGATAAACTCTCCTTATCAGAAGTGCTGATTTTTTCAAGGTGAATAAATTTCAATTCTTGTTGTATGTTAATTGTTTTCATTTCTGTTATTTTTTAGTTGATAAACTTTCAATCATTTCAATGCTTTTATGTAATTGTAACATCAAAATAAATCTAAATCCTGCCGGTGTAATGACTATTTGCTGGCCAATTTTTCCAAGTAACTCTAAATCAATAGCAAAATTAAGGAAGGTATAGGTTGCAGTACTTAAAGATTTTTCAGCTTGCCACTCTTTTACTTTGCCAGATACATTTTGAAACATTTTTCGCAATCCCGGTAGTTCAATCGGATAATAATTTCTGGAAAGTAAAAAGGTGCTTTCAACTACAGAATAAATGCCAAACACGGTAGATGAATAAAATGGATCATCAGCGACAAAACTTTTCAAAATTTCTATCTGCTTTTCGTTAAGTTTGTCTATAAGTATATCTTTGTTGCAGAATTGCACATAATGGTCTCCAATACCCGTAAGAAAATAATGTTTGTCTCTCTCACGCACTAAGCCAAATTCTTTCGCAACTTTTAAGTGGTTGTGGATACTTTGTCTTGAAAGTTGCGTTTTTTCTGCAATATCCTCTTGTTTTGTAATTCCATCGCTTAATTGAAGTAATGCTCGGCTGATTAATCCCAAACTAAAAACACCATAATCATTCGGTTTCATTTTAAGAAACGGCGCAACAACTGCAA